>NZ_JBFAIU010000334.1:0-8186 GCF_040654855.1 Asanoa sp. NPDC050611 | reverse complement strand
CGCTCCCCCTTCTTGGTGGCCCCCTCTTGGTTCCTTGCCCCCGCCGGGGGGGCCCCGGCGGTGCACCGCACACCAGCTCTACGAACGGCCGCACCCAGATACGACACCATCCCCGGAAAAGGTCACGACCGGGGGACGCGCGATCGTGACCGGCCGGCGCTACCGTGGCTGGTGCGGTCGCGCTGTAGCGGCCGCCACCTCGCCTGCTACCGAGGTGGTGTCTCGGGATGAGTCGACCAGCGGCGGAGCCGGCGTTCGCCGAGCTGCTGCGCCGCCTGCGCGTCGAACGTGGCCTTTCCTTACGCGCGCTCGGCGCGGCGACGCACCGGGCGAAGTCTCACCTGCATGATCTTGAGACCGGCCGAAAGACACCGACAGCTGAGGTCGCCGAACACCTCGACCGCGCCCTCGGCGCCGGCGGCCGGCTGGCCGAGCTCGGCCCGGCACCGACGCCGTCCATCGTCGACCCGACCGACGATGAGGAGGCCGCGGTCGAGCTGCTCCAACGCGTCGAGGCGTCTGACGTCAGCGCGGAGACCCTTGATCGCATCGAGACGGCCGTCGACCGGCTCGCCGTCGCCTACCCGACCACCGCACCGGCTGTGCTGCTCGTCGCCGCTCGCCGTCACCTCGGCTACGTTGCCGCCCTGCTCGATGGCCGGGCGACCCTGCGCCAGCGGGAACGGCTGATCGTGGCGGGATCGTGGCTGTCGCTGCTGGCCGCGACCCTCCAGATCGACCTGTCGCGCTCCGGCCCGGCACGGGCAAACCTCGTCACCGCGGCGTCGCTGGCGGCCGAAGCGGGACACGACGAGCTCTCGGGGTGGTGCCTGGAGACCAGGGCATGGGCAGCGCTGACCGCCGGCAACCACACCCGCGCGCTCGAGCTGGCCTGCCAGGCGCAGTCGGTCGCGCCGGACGGCAGTTCCGCGCACATCCAGGCGACCGCGCAGGAGGGGCGGGCGCACGCACGCCTGCGTGACCGGCGTGCCACCCGCGAGGTCCTCGACCGGCTGGAGGCGCTCACCTCGTCGCTGCCGGTCCCGGACCAGCCCGAGCATCACTACCGCTACGACCCGGACAAAGCGCTGGCCTACACCGCCACGACGCTGGCGTGGGCAGGTGACCCGGGTGCCGAGGCGTACGCCCGGGCGGTGGTCGAGGGACTCACCGCGGACCGCCGGGCCCGGCGGGCCGAGATGGCGCGGCTCGACCTGGGCCTGGCCCTGATCAACGCTGGCCGGCCGGACGAGGCCTCGGCGATGGCGCAGCAGTCGATCGCGTCCGGGTGGCTGGTCCCGTCGAACTGGTGGCGGGCAACGGAAGTGCTCTCCGGCGTCGAGGCAGCCGGCATCCGCGAGGCCGTCGACCTGCGCGAGGTGTACGAGGCGCACCGGCCGCCCCGGTAGGAACTGGCGGACAGTGCCGCGAGGCTGGCGGACAGTCAGCATCTTCTCGTTCACGTCCCGTACACGCAACGCTACGACTACGGGCACGGCGGTCGCCGCTTTCCCCCACAGCACGGCTGGCGGCGGCGCGCGCCGTCGTCGGCGACCGGTGAAGGGCTGGCGGCCTGCCCGACCCTTCACCGGGTTGCGGCCGATCGATGGGTTACCAGGTCGCGAAGATGCGGGCCTGGCCGCCTGAGCCGCCCTCGTACGGGATCAGGCCGACCATGACCGTCGCGCCGTGTTTGGGGATGCGGTGCAGGTTCGCGACGTTCTCCACGCCGTAGCGGTCCGCGCCCAGGAGCAGCAGGTGGGTGTCGAAGGTGGCCGACGTGCCCGGGTCGATGCTCAGCGTGTCGACACCGAGGCTGCGGATGCCGCGGCGGCGCAGCAGCCACTCGCACGCGTCCGTGCTGAAGCCCGGGAAGTGCAGCGTGCCCGCCGCGTCCGTGCCGCGGTAGGCGTCCGGGTCGCCGACCTTCGCGCCCCAGCCCGAATACATGAAGACCGCTGCGCCGCGGGGGATGCGGTCGTAGCGGCGTTCGTACGCCAGCAGGTCGTCGACCGTCACCGTCGTGTCGGGGTCCCGGGCCGCGCGGCGCGCGATGTCGATCACCGCGACCGGGGCGACCAGCTCGTCGATCCGGATCTCCGTGGCCAGCCGGCCGCCGCTGACGAAGTGCCCGGGCGCGTCGACGTGCGTGCCGTAGTGCTCCAGGATCCGCCACTCCTGCATGTAATACCCATCGTTCTCGATGGTCACGAAGGTCCGCCGAGACGGCTCCTCCCCCGGTGTGAACGCCGGGAACGAGGTCGTGAGCGGATAGGTCAGGTCCGCGAGGCCGCCGCGGCCGCGACCGGACGCGTGGGCCGAGCCTGCGGGCAGCGCGGCGCCGGCGGCGACCATGGCGCCGCCGAACAGGGCCGCACGCCGCGTCACCGCGCCGGCCCGGGAGGTGGTGGTCTGCGATGGACACTCCTGCGTAGTGCACATGTCGACCATCACACCATTGACACGCCCCGATAGCACGTGTGAATCTCGGCGCGAGGCCGAGCGCGGGAGTTGGGCCGGGGTGCGGCGCCAGGGCAGGGTGCGCCGCACGATCCCGTTCCGCTCCGTCCGCGCCGGTCGTGGGCCTCCGCTGTGCGCGACACGCACACCGAGAGGTAGACATGCGATCAACCCGCACCTGGGGGCCGGCCATCGCCGCAGCCGTGCTGGCCGCGGCGGCCGCCCTCACCGTCCTGGCGCCGGCACCGGCGCTCCAACCCGTCGCCGCGCCGAGCGACGCGTACAACTGGCGTAATGTCCGGATCGACGGCGGTGGCTTCGTGCCCGGAATCGTCTTCAATCCCGGGCAGCGCGACCTGATCTACGCCCGGACCGACATCGGCGGTGCCTACCGCTGGAACGCGAGCGCCGGGTCGTGGACGCCGCTGCTCGACTGGGTCGGCTGGGACCGCTGGGGGTGGAACGGCGTGCTCAGCATCGCCGCCGACCCCGTGCAGACCAACCGGGTGTACGCCGCCGTCGGCATGTACACCAACAGCTGGGATCCGAACAACGGGGCGATCCTGCGCTCCACCGACCGGGGCACCACCTGGTCCGCGTACCAGCTGCCGTTCAAGGTCGGTGGCAACATGCCCGGGCGTGGCCAGGGCGAACGGCTCGCCGTCGACCCCAACGACGGGCGCGTCGTCTACTACGGCGCCGAGGGCGGCAACGGGCTGTGGCGCAGCACGGACTACGGCGTCTCGTGGTCGCGGGTGACCGCGTTCCCGAACGCCGGCAACTACGCGCAGGACCCGTCGGATCCCAACGGCTACCTGACCGGCAACCAGGGCGTGACGTGGGTCGAGTTCGACCAGTCGACGGGGTCGGCCGGCTCGCCGACGCGGACCATCTACGTCGGGGTCGCCGACAAGCAGAACCCGGTCTACCGCTCGACGGACGCCGGCGCGACCTGGCAGCGGATTCCGGACCAGCCGACGGGTTACCTCGCGCACAAGGCGGTCATCGACCCGGCCGGCGGCTTCCTCTACATCGCGACCAGCGACACGGGCGGGCCGTACGACGGTGGCAAGGGTGACGTCTGGAAGCTGTCCCGGTCGACCGGCGCGTGGACGCGGATCAGCCCGGTCCCGTCGACGAGCACCGACGCCTACTACGGCTACAGTGGACTGACGATCGACCGGCAGAACCCGGGAACGCTGGTGGTGGCCACGCAGATCTCGTGGTGGCCCGACGTCATCTTCTTCCGCACGCGCGACGGTGGTGCCACCTGGTCCCGCGTGTGGGACTACAACGGATATCCCAACCGGGTCAACCGCTACACGATGGACATCTCCGCGAACCCGTGGCTGGACTTCAACACGGCGCCCTCGGCTCCGGAGCAGACGCCGAAGCTCGGCTGGATGACCGAGTCGCTGGAGATCGACCCCTTCAACTCCGACCGCATGTTGTACGGCACCGGCGCCACTGTCTACGCGACCACCAACCTGACCGCGTGGGACACCGCGAGCGGCACGTTCACGGTCCGGCCGATGGCCCGTGGGCTGGAGGAGACCGCGGTGCTCGACCTGGTCAGCCCGCCGTCCGGCGCACCGCTGGTCAGCGCGCTCGGTGACATCGGCGGCTTCCGCCACGACGACCTGACCGCGGTGCCGGCGTCCTTCCACGACACCCCGAACCTGGGCAGCAACACGAGCCTGGACTACGCGGAGGCGAACCCGTCCGTCATGGTCCGGGTGGGCAACGGCGACAAGGCGGCGAACCCGAACCTGAACCGGATCGGGATCTCGACGGACGGCGGCCGCACGTGGTACCAGGGTCAGGAGCCGGGCGGCGTGACCGGCGGCGGCACCGTGGCGCTGTCGACGGACGCGGGCGCGGTGGTGTGGAGCCCCGCGGGCGCCGGGGTGCATTATTCGACGAGCCGCGGTTCGTCGTGGACCCAGTCGTCGGGCATTCCCGCCGGCGCGCAGGTCGAGGCGAGCCGGACCAACGCCGCCCGGTTCTTCGGGTACGCGGCCGGGCGCGTCTATGCCAGCGCGGACGGCGGGCGCACGTTCACCGGCGGCGCGTCCGGCCTGCCGGACGACGGGAAGCTGCGCACGGTCGGTGGGGACG
Source organism: Asanoa sp. NPDC050611 (assembly GCF_040654855.1). Taxonomy (NCBI): domain Bacteria; kingdom Bacillati; phylum Actinomycetota; class Actinomycetes; order Micromonosporales; family Micromonosporaceae; genus Asanoa; species Asanoa sp. NPDC050611. Next base: position 3,608 of record NZ_JBFAIU010000334.1, on the reverse strand, counting down.
TCTGGGTCGCCGGGTCGGCCGGTCTCTACCGCTCGACCGACAACGGGGCGACGTTCGGCCGGCTCGCGTCGGTGACGAGCGCGGTCAACGTGGGCTTCGGCAAGGCGGCGCCGGGTCGCGCGTACCCGGCGGTCTTTTTGGTCGGCACCGTCGACGGCGTCCGTGGCGTGTTCCGCTCGGACGACACCGGCGCCTCGTGGGTGCGGATCAACGACGACCAGCACCAGTACGGCAACGCGGGCGAGGCCCTGACCGGCGACCCGCGCGTGTTCGGCCGGGTCTACCTGGGCACGAACGGCCGCGGCATCCTGGTCGCGGACCGCACGGGCCCGGAGCCGACCGCGGGCCCGACGTCCTCCCCCACGGCGACCCCGACGTCGACGCCGACCACGGGCCCGACCTCGACGCCGACGACCGGCCCGACGACGGGACCGGGCGGTTGCTCGGCGACGTACCGGGTGACGGGTTCGTGGCCGGGCGGCTTCCAGGGTGAGGTGACGGTCCGCAACACGGGCAGCAACCCGACCTCGACGTGGGCGGTGACCTGGAGCTATCCGGACGGCCAGCGCATCAGCCAGCTCTGGGGCGGCGACTACGCCCAGTCGGGCGCCGCGGTGACGGTCCGCAACACGACCTGGAACGGCGTGCTGGCGCCGAACGCGACGGCGACGTTCGGCTTCCTCGGCAGCGGCAGCGCCGCGACGCCGGCGCCGGTGGGCTGCCAGCGCACCTGAGTCGGCCGGGCCCGGGGTGCGCCAGCAATGCGCCCCGGGCCTCAGCTCGGCGCCGAGGGACCGACGATCTCCCGCGCGGCGGCGACAGCCTTCTCCCGGGCCGTCCTCATCGATGTGACCGCGGCCGGCGTCGGCGTCTCGGCGGTGCGCTGCGCCGCCACGACCGCGTCCCACAGTCCACTGTCTCGTTGGCAGTCCGCGTCGGTGATGGCCGTCTCGTGTTCGAGGCGCAGGGCCGTCGGCAGGTCGGCCTTCGCCAGGGCGGTGTCGACCGCCTTGCGCGGCTCGGCGGGGCTGTCGAAGTCGCGCCCGTCGTCGGCCATGCAGTCGCGCCACCGGGCCACGGCCGCGCGAACCTCGGCGTCCTGCCAGACCTTGGCGACCACTGTGTTGACCGCCACCTCGGCGGTCAGCCGGATGCGGTCCCAGTCGGCGCCGAACAGGTCGTGGCGGGCGAGTGTCACGCAGGCGTCGGAGCGATAGGTGAACACGTTTCCGTCCACCTCGATCGTCGCCTCGCGGCCGGGTGTGCCCAGCAGCGCCCTGTCCCACGCCCGCGCCTGTTCGGCGGTCATCGCCGACCGCGCGGCGTCGTTGGCACCCGGCGGAGCCGACGCGCCCTGGACCCGGCGCTCACCCATCCCGTAGCCGTGCAGCCGGGCCTCCTGGGGGCCGATCAGGCCGTAGATCGCGGCACCGGACTGTTCCGGAGCCGGGTCGGCCCGGCGTTCGGGGACGTAGCGCATCCCCCGCCCGTGCATGCAGTCCGCGACCAGCGACTCCTCGGCCGCGGCGTACAACTGCTGCTCCACCGTCGGGATGTGTGCGGCCCCGCCGAACGGCCACGCAACGTCGGGTTGCGCGTGGCCGGACGCGTCGCCGCATCCGGCCACCAGCGCGACCGACGCCGCCAGGACGACCGCGGTCGTCCGGAGGTGACGTGCGCCGTGTCTCATGGCATCAGCACCAGCGGTTGGACGCGACGTTCTTGTAGAACGGCGGGTTCTGCGTGTTGAGGTTGCCGTAGCCGGTGCCCCGCGGCAGGTACACGCTCGTGCCGGTGTAGTTGAGGCCGTTCCAGATCGTCACGCCGCACGAGGCGCCGTTGTTGAAGATGGACACGGCGTTGTCGAACGACGGGTACTGGAGCAGGTTGGTGTTGTTGCCGGACACCCGTCCCGGCGTCGCGTTGTAGTTGGTCGCCTGGAACGCGCACAGGTAACCGCTCCCGCACTCGGCCAACGACGCGCTGGCCGGACTCGCTGACACGCCGACCAGTCCGCCGGCCACGGCCGTCGCGGCCGCGCCCAGCGTCAGTGCCCTCGCTCCCCGAACCTTCATCGCTGTTCTCCCTCCTCGGCCCGCGCCGGTCGGCGCCGCCTCGATGGCCCGGACGCTATCGACGCTCTTCGCTACCGGAACCCCACCGTGAGACCGGCGGCCGGAGTCCGCGCTGACCTGCGGATCCGGGCCGGGCGCGGCGCGGAGCGGCAACACCGGCGGCAGCTTTCAGTCGGGTCGGTAGATGGCGCAGAGGTGCTTGTCCCAGTACCGCCCGGCGTAGAAGTCGTGGTCGCGCAGGACGCCTTCGACGGTGAACAGGCGCCCCGCGCCGCTGCTGACCAGCTCCCAGTTGAAGCCCGGCACCTCCAGGTAGAGCTTGCGCAGCGGGAAGGTGTGGAACAGGTAGCGCACGAAGAGCGCGGTCGCGCCCGCCGGCAGCCCGGTGCCGGCGTACTCGGGGGCGAAGACCGCACCGATCTTGGCGTGGCCGTGTGCCAGGTCCGCGTCGTAGGCGACGACGAGACCCGCGGGCGCCCCTTCGGCGGTGGTACGGGCGACCAGCTGCACCAGCACGCGCCCCCACAGGTCGGCCGCGAACCGCTCCGGTGGTGGCGGGTTCCCGCGGTAACGCCAGCGGTAGGAGACGTCGGGATGGGTGGCCAGCGTGTATAGGAAGGGCAGGTCGCCCTCCTGGATCGGGGTCAGCAGGAAGGCCGCGTCGGCCAGCACCGGTGCCAGCGGGTCCTGTGGCCGTCCCCGCCCCATGGAGGTGACGCCGTTGGCCGCCGCGGTCGGCCCGTCCGGCACGACGACGACCGACAGCCCTGGCCGTTGCCCAGCGCGGGCGACCAGGTCGAGGACCTGACCGATCCGCTGCAGGCCGCTCCGGTCGGTGCTGGTGACCCCGCGCCCCTGCAGCCAGGCGAGCAGGCTCAGCATGTCGAGGCTGTCGAGCGTCAGGTCGTCGGTGAGCCTGGCCGCGTCCGGCAGGTCGGCGGGATCGCGGTCGAGGGCGGCGGCCAGGTCGCGCCGCCACTCCTCACGGGTGTCGGATGCTGATGCGACTGTCGTCATCGGATGGCCTTCCCGGTGCGGTGAGCGTGCCGGCGAGCAACCGGCTACGGATCTCGTGGCGGCGCAGCTTTCCGGACGAGGTGCGGGCCAGGCCGCCGGGGGGCACGACGGCGACGTGGCGCGGCGTGAGCCCGATGCCGGCGGTCACCGCGGCGCGTACGTCCGCGCGGAGCTGCTCGGCCGCGGCGGGGTCGGCCCAGGTCGGCGACTCGACGACCACCGCCAGCCGGTCGGTCGCGCCGTCGCCGGGGATGCCGAACGCGGCCGCCGCACCCGCGCGGACCCGCGGGACCTCGGCGGCGAGCGCCTCGACGTCCTGCGGATGGATGTTGCGGCCGCCGGCGAAGAGCAGGTCGGCGGCGCGGCCGCAGACGACCAGCTCACCGTCGGTGAGATAGCCGAGATCGCCGGTGCGCAGCCAGCGGCCGGGCGCCGCGGGCGGCGTACCCCAGTAGCCGTCCGTGACGCCGGGTCCCGCGACCTCGACGTGGCCGACCTGGCGTTCGCCCGCCTCCC
>NZ_JBFAIU010000333.1:5463-8186 GCF_040654855.1 Asanoa sp. NPDC050611 | reverse complement strand
GTGACCGGCGTGCGCTGGTCCACCTACGCCCGCGACAAGGCGCACGTGGAACTGCTGCTCGACGAGGTCGAGCGGACCTACCCGACGCTGCGGGTCGTGCGGATGCGACCGGCGCTGACGTTCCAGCGCGCGGCGGCGTCGGAGATCGCCCGGCTGTTCATCGGCCCGCTGGCGCCGCTCGGCCTGCTCGGCTTCCGCCGGTTCCCGGTGGTGCCTGGCGGCCCGCGGCTGCGCGTGCAGGGCGTTCACGCCGACGACGTCGCCGACGCCTACGTCCGGGCCGCGCTGGCCGACGTGCGCGGTGCCTTCAACCTCGCCGCCGAGCCGGTGCTGGACGGCCCGGCGCTGGCCCGCCGCTACCACGGCCGTGTCGTGCCCGTGCCCGTGCCGCTGTTGCGGGCCGCGGCCGGCGCCACCTGGCGGGCCCGGCTGCACCCGCTCGAGCCCGGCTGGATCGACCTGGCCACCGGTGTGCCGCTGCTGTCCTCCGCCCGCGCGGCCGCTGAGCTGGGTTGGCAGCCCCGGGTCGACGCGCTGTCGGCGATCGACGAGCTGTTCGCCGGCATGGCGGAGCGCGCCGGCGCACCGACCGCCGCGTTGCGGCCCGAGCGGGCGGCACCGGCGCGGGTGGCCGGTGCGGTCGCGCGGCCGCCGGGGCACGGCGACCCCTACTGAGCAGTTTGGACCGCGGTCGACCGGGTACGGCCGTACACATGAAGGCTTTGGTGATCAACTGCACGCTCAAGCCCAGCCCGGCGCCGTCGAACACCGAGGCGCTGGCCGACGTCGTGGTCGCCGAGCTACGTAAGTCCGATGTGGACGTCGACATCGTCCGCGCCGTCGACCACGACATCCGTCCGGGCGTCGAGGACGACATGGGCGACGGCGACGAGTGGCCGGCGATCCGCGCGAAGCTGCTGGACTCCGAGATCCTGGTCATCGCGACGCCGACCTGGGTCGGCAAGCCGTCGTCGGTGGCACAGCGGGTGATCGAGCGGATGGACGCCCTGATCAGCCAGACCGACGACGCGGGCCGGCCGGTCGCCTACAACCGGGTGGCGGGCGTGGTCAACACGGGCAACGAGGACGGCGCCCACCACGTGATCAGCGAGGTCTGCGGCGCGCTGGTCGACATCGGCTACACGATCCCGGCGCAGGCCTGGACCTACTGGCACCTCGGCCCGGGCGCCGGCCCGAACTACCTCGACGACGAACGCGGGCACGACTGGTCGGACAAGACCGGCCGCGCCATGGCCGCCAACCTGGTCACGGTCGCCCGGGCGCTGCGGGCGAACCCGCTCGGAGCGCCGCCGAGCTGATGCAACGCCTCGTCAACCGGATCGTCCGCCTCGCGTGGGCGCTGCGCGTGCCGATTCCCGGCGACGCGCTGCTGGAGACGACCGGGCGGCGATCGGGCAAGCGGCGCCGCACGCCGGTCTGCGACGGCCGGGACGGCGCGGTCTTCTGGCTGGTCGCCCAGCAGGGCCGGGACACCGACTGGGTGCGCAACCTGGAGGCGGATCCGCGGGTCCGGGTCAAGGTGAGCGGCCGGCCCTGGCGCACCGGCACCGCCCGGGTGCTGGCCGACGACGATCCGGCCGCACGCCAGCAGTCCATCGCGCGCGGTGGGCTCGCCCGCCGGCTCTGCCTCGCCACCGCCGGCCTCGCCGCCGGCGACCCGGTCACGGTCCGCATCGATCTGGATCCGTCCTGACCCGAGCGTGACGCCACCGGCGCCCGCAAGTTAGCCTCTCCTAACTTGTCGAGGTGGGGTGGGAATGACGGAGGCGACGGGCGGCGCGACCCGCCGGCTGATCGGTGACATGTTCCGGCGCCGGCGTCGCGGGGTGGCGCTGACCGCGGGCTTCTGGTCGCTGCACCAGCTCTGCGAGGCGCTCGTGCCCGTCGCCATCGGCCTCGTCGTCGACCAGGCCGTCGGCACCGGGTCCGTAGCGGCCATGGCCTGGTCGCTGCTCGGCGTCTTCGCCCTGTTCACCGCGCTCACGATGGGCTGGCGCACCGGGCTCTGGTTCCTCTCCAAGGTCGAGCTGGAGGAGGCGCACCAGCTGCGGCTGAGCGTCGTCCGGCGGGTCGTCACCGGGCGCGGGATCAGCACGGACCGGCAGACCGGCGAGCTGCTGTCGATCGCGACCTCCGACACCCAGGGCGCCGCGGAGCTGCTCGAGCTGGGCAGCCGCGTCGTGTCCGCCTCGATCGGGCTGATCGTGTCGACGGTCGTGCTGCTGCGCATCGACTGGTCGCTGGGCATCGGGCTCGTGGTCGGCATCCCGGTGCTCGTGCTCGCCCTCAACGCGCTCGGCCCGCTGGTCGAGCGGCACACCTCGGCGCGGCAGGAGGCCCTCGGCCAGGCCGCCGGCACCGCGTCGGACCTGCTCACCGGCTTGCGGCCGTTGCGCGGCTTCGGCGGCGTCGACGAGGCGGCGCGCCGCTACCGGCGGGCCAGCCGCACCTCGTTGCGGGCCAACGTCGGCGCGGTCAAGGCGGGCGCCGCCTTCGTCAGCGTGTCGACGTTCACCACCGGCCTGCTGATCGCGGTCGTCGCCGCGCTGGCCGGCTGGTTCGCGCTCCGCGGCCGGATCACCGTCGGCGAGCTGATCACGATCGTCGGGCTGGCCGCGTTCCTCACCGACCCGGTGCTCAACCTGGCCGACTGCGTCTTCCGGCTGGCCACCGCCCGGGCCAGCGCGGCCCGCGTCGCCGAG
>NZ_JBFAIU010000333.1:0-5453 GCF_040654855.1 Asanoa sp. NPDC050611 | reverse complement strand
GGCTACCAGCTCGGCGACCGCCTGCTGCGACCGGCGCTGGTCGCGGTGGCCGCCGCCGGTGAGGGCGCGGCGGCGCCCGGCGAGCTGGCGCTCGACGACGTGCACACCGCGGGCCTCGACGGGGTCAGCCTGGCCGTGCGACCCGGCGAGCTGCTGGGCATCGTGACCAGCGACATCACGGCCGCGGACGCCGTCACCGAGCTGCTGGCCGGCGGGCGGCAGCCGGATCGCGGTGCCGTGACGCTGGCCGGTGTGCCGCTGCCCGCGCTGGACATCGCCACACTGCGCCCGGTGCTGCTGGTCGAGCCGCACGCCGTCGACCTGTTCGGCGAGACGCTGCGCGAGGCGTTACGCACCGACGACGGGCCGCCCGACGACCGGGCGATGGCCGCGGCCATGGCGGCCGCCGCCGCGAGCGACCTCGGCGGGCTCGACCACGCGCTGCACGACCACGGCACGAACCTGTCGGGCGGGCAGCGGCAGCGGGTCGCCGTCGCGCGGGCGCTGCTGGCCGACCGGCCGGTCACGGTCTTCCGCGACCCGACGACCGCGGTCGACGCCGTCACCGAGCACGCGATCGCCGAGGGCATCCGCGCGCATCGCGACGGGCGGGCCACCGTGCTGGTCACCACCAGCGCGCCGCTGCTGGACCGGTGCGACCGGGTCGTGTTCGTCGGCGCGGGCCGGGTCGCCGGCACGGGACGGCACCGGGACCTGCTCGGCGTTCCGGCGTACGCGGACGTGGTGCTGCGGTGAGCACCGTTCTGCCCATCGCCAGCGGCCGCGCGACCGCGCGCGCGTTCGGCCGCAAGCTGCGCCGCCACCCCGGGCTCGGGCTGCTCGCGGTGCTGGTCTCGGCGGCCGCCAGCGGGGCCGCGGTGCTCGTGCCGATCCTGCTCGGCCGGATCGTCGACCTCGTGATCGCCCACGGTGGCACCCGGGAGCTGCTGGGCATCGCCGCCTGGACGCTGGCCGCCGGCCTCGTCGGGCGGCCGCTGCCGCGCGGCGCGCGGGCCGCCGTGGTCGTCCGGGCTGGCCGCGCGCTCGCCGGCGACGCCGCGCTGCGGGCCGGCGACGTGCTGGTCGTGGTCGGCGACCGGGCGGCGGTCGACGCACTGGCACACGCGATCGGCCCGTGAACTGTTTACTGGGGTGCATGACCGATGCCACCGCCAAGCAGAAGCGCGTGTGGGACAGGAACGCGCCGACGTACGACCGGCAGATCGCCCTGCTCGAACGGATCTGGTTCGCGGACGCCCGCGACTGGCTCGGCGCGCGGGCGCACGGCCGGGTCCTCGAGGTCGCCATCGGCACGGGCCGCAACCTCGAGCACTACGGCCCCGACGTGACGATCACCGGCATCGAGCTGAGCCCGGAGATGCTGGCGATCGCCCGGCGCCACGCCGGCGACCTGAGCCGCGCGGCCGACCTGCGCGAGGGCGACGCCCAACACCTGCCGCTGGACGACGCGTCCTTCGACACGGTGGTGTGCGCGTTCTCGCTGTGCTCCATCCCGGACCCGGGCGCGGCCATCGCGGAGATGAAGCGGGTGCTGGTGCCGGGCGGCACGCTCCTGCTGGTGGACCACATCGGCTCGACCTGGGCCCCGATCCGCGGCGCGCAGTGGTTGCTGGAGCGGGCGACGATCGCGCTGGCCGGTGAGCACTTCACCCGGCGGCAGCTCCCGCTCGTCGAGGCGGCGGGCTTCGAGATCGTGGAGACCGAGCGACTCAAGGCGGGCTCGGTGGAACGGATCGTGGCCCGCAAGCCATGACGCTGCTGTTCCTCGACGTCGACGGTCCGCTCATCCCGTTCAAGGCCCGCCCGACGGTCGCGTCGCGGCGGCCTCCGGACGAGGTTGGCAACCCACTCCTCGACCGCCTCGACCCGGCCGACGGCCGGCGGCTGCTCGCGCTCGGCTGCGACCTGGTCTGGGCCACGACATGGCTGGCCGACGCGAACGAGGTCGTCGCACCACGGCTCGGCCTGCCGAAGCTGCCGGTCGTCGAGTGGCCGGACGACGACGAGGAGCCGGAGCCGGGCGTGCACTGGAAGACCGCGCAGCTGGTCCGGTGGTCGGATGGCCGCCCGTTCGCCTGGCTCGACGACGAGATCACGGACACCGACCGGCGCTGGGTCGCGACCCACCATCCCGCGCCGGCCCTGTTGCGGCGCGTTGACCCCTTCATCGGCCTGAGCGCATCGGATTACGTGGCGGTCCGCACGTGGCTGGGGGAGCTGACGGCCGCGGTGTGACCGCCGCGGTCCGGCGTGCGGGTGCCCGCTGGGCTGTCAACCGGCTCGTGGGCAGCCGCGGATCTAGCGCTGCAGCGCCCCCTCGGTCGGCAGCCCGGCGGCGTTGCCGGCCCGCCCGCGAGCGCGCGGGGCCCGCTCGACCCCCGCCGCGGCCGCTGCCGGCGGCTAGGCGTGGGCCGGCGCGTGGTCCAGGTCGACGATGTGCCGGCCGAGCGGCCAGAAGGCCGCCGGGACCAGCTTGAAGTTCGCGATGCCGAACGGGATGCCGATGATCGTGACGCACTGGGCGATGCCGGCGAGGATGTGTGCCAGGGCCAGCCACCACCCGGCCAGGACGACCCACAGGATGTTCGCCACGCCGGTGACCACGCCGGCGTCCGGGCGGCTCACGACCGTGCGGCCGAACGGCCACAACGCGTAGCCCGCCAGCCGCAGCGACGCGATGCCGAACGGGATGGTGACGATGAGCGCGAAGCAGATCAGCGCGGCGACACCATAGGCGATCGCCAGCAGGAACCCGCTGCCGAAGATGAACCAGAGCACGTTCAGGATCAGGCGCATACGTCCAGCATGACCACCCGGCGCCACTCCACGTACCGCCCACGGGAGGTGCGCGCAGTGCTCGGTTAACGTCCTAATTGCCCGCTTGCGCCTACTCTGGGCGTGTGCTGGTGCTGGTGGTGGTCCACGGCGTGACGGCCGTGGTCGCCCCGGTCCTGGTGCGGTGGTTCGGCCGGTCCGCGCTCTACGTGGTCGCCCTCGCGCCGCTCGCGGCCCTGTGCTGGGCGCTCGCCTACACCGACAGGATCAGCCACGGTGGCGCCGTCGAGGAGACCTGGACCTGGGTCGCGCCGCTCGGCCTCGGGATCGACCTGCGGATGGCGACGATCTCCTGGCTGATGGTCGTGCTCGTAGGGGGCATCGGTGCGCTGGTCCTGATCTACAGCGTGCGCTACTTCCCGCCGGACCAGAACGGGCTCGGCCGGTACGCGGGCGTCTTCGTCGCGTTCGCCGGCGCCATGCTCGGCCTGGTCGTCTCCGACAACCTGCTGCTGTTGTACGTGTTCTGGGAGCTCACCACCATCTTCTCCTACCTGCTGATCGCGCAGGACCCGACCAGACGCGGGAACCGACTGGCCGCCACCCAGGCGCTGCTGGTGACCACGCTCGGCGGGCTGGCCATGCTCGGCGGCTTCGTGATCCTCGGCGAGGCCGCCGGCACCTACCGCTGGTCGCAGATCGAGCAGCAACCCCCGGACACGCCACTGCTCACCGCCGCGCTCGTGCTGGTGCTGCTCGGCGCGCTCAGCAAGTCGGCGATCTTCCCGTTCAGCTTCTGGCTGCCCGCCGCGATGGCCGCGCCGACACCGGTCAGCGCCTATCTGCACGCCGCCGCGATGGTCAAGGCCGGCGTCTTCCTCGTCGCGCTGATGGGGCCCGCCGTGGGCGGCGACCCGCCGTGGCGGCCGATGCTGCTGGTCACCGGCGTCGTCACGATGCTGCTCGGCGGGTGGGCCGCGCTGCGCCAGCACGACCTCAAGCTGCTGCTCGCGTACGGGACGGTCAGCCAGCTCGGCTTCCTCACCGCGATCTTCGGCGGCTCGACCGCCAACGCGGCGCTGGCCGGCGCGGCCATGCTGCTCGCGCACGCGCTGTTCAAGTCGACCTTGTTCCTGGTGGTCGGCATCATCGACGTGAGCACCGGCACCCGGGACCTGCGCGCGCTGAGCGGGCTGGCCGAACGCACCCCGGCGCTGGCCGTGATCGCCGCGCTCGCCGCCGCGTCCATGGCGGGCCTGCCGCCGTTCGCCGGCTTCGTCGGCAAGGAGGCGGCGTTCGCGACGTTCCTCCACGGCGGGGCCGCCGACCTCGTCGTGCTCGCCGCGCTGGTGATCGGGTCGGTGCTCACCGTCGCGTACACGATCCGCTTCCTGTGGGGTGCGTTCGCCGCCAAGCCGAACGTCGAACCGGCGACCGTGCGCCCACCGGCCAGGGACTGGCTGGTCGGCCCGGCGATCCTCGCGGTCGCGGGCCTCGGGGTCGGCGCCGCCGCGAAACCGCTCGACGGCGTGCTCGCTCCCTACGCGGCCACCTTCCCGGCCGACCCACCCGCGTACCACCTGGCGGTGTGGCACGGGTTGAGCGGACCGCTCGGCCTGTCGGTGCTGGTGCTCCTGGCCGGCGCGGCCTTCGGCCGCACGTTCGCGGCAGACCGGCTGCGCCTGCCCTTCCACGGCGCGACCGCGTACCGCTGGGTGATGAACGGCCTGGACCGCGGCGCGGTCGAGCTGACCGGCGCGACCCAGCGTGGCTCCCTGCCGTCCTATCTGGGCGTGATCCTGCTGGTGCTGACCGCCGGCCTGGGTGGCATCCTGATCGGCGCGGCGCCGTGGCCCGACACCGCCCGCGCCTGGGACACCCCGCTGCAGGCGGTGGTCGGCGGCGGGATCGTCGTCGCCGCCGTGGCCGCGGTGCGCGCGCTGCGCCGGCTGACCGCGATGGTGCTGGTCGGCATCTCGGGCTACGGCGTGGCCGTGCTGTTCATCCTGCACGGCGCTCCCGACCTGGCGCTGACGCAGTTCCTCGTCGAGACCGCGACGATCGCGATGATCGTGCTGGTGCTGCGCCGGCTGCCGGAGAAGTTCTCCGAGCGGCCGATCCGCACGAGCCGCGTCGGCCGGATCCTGCTCGGCGTCGCGGTCGGCGCGGTCGCGGCGGGGATGACGTTCGTGGCCGTGGGCGCGCGCGAGGCGACGCCGGTGTCGGAGGCGTTCCCGGACCTCGCGGTCTCGTTCGGCGGCGCCAAGAACGTGGTCAACGTGATCCTGGTCGACATCCGCGCCTGGGACACGATGGGGGAGATCTCGGTGCTGGTCGTCGCGGCCACCGGTGTCGCCAGCCTGATCTACCGGCGCACCGCGGCGCTGCGCCGCCGCGGCGGCGGAACGGTGATCATCAGGCCTGGCTGGCTGCGGGCGGGCGCCGGCGGGCAGTCGATCATCCTCGAGGTGGTCACCCGGCTGGTGTTCCACACGATCGTGCTGTTCTCGATCTTCCTGCTGTTCTCCGGCCACAACGCGCCCGGCGGCGGCTTCGCCGGCGGGCTGGCCGGATCCTCGTTCTGGAGCCCATCGCGGGGTGCGACCTCGCGGAGCGATACAGAGTCGGGCATCGGGTTCATGAACTCATGTTAAGTC
>NZ_JBFAIU010000332.1:0-8208 GCF_040654855.1 Asanoa sp. NPDC050611 | reverse complement strand
GAGCTCGTCGCGCTCGCGGGTGGTGAACCAGTCGAGGTCGACACCGAAGCCCGGCTGCCGGGCGTGCAGGCCGACCTGCTGGCGGAGCTGCTGGCCACGGGCACGCCGGTGGTCGTGGTGGTGGTCTCGGGGCGCCCGTACGCACTGGGCGAGCTGCACGGCCGGGCCGCCGCGCTGGTGCAGGCGTTCATGCCGGGTGAGGAGGGCGGGGCCGCGATCGCCGGCGTACTCTCCGGGCGGGTGCAGCCCAGCGGCAAGCTGCCCGTGCAGATCCCGCGGGAGCCGGGCGCGCAGCCGGGCACCTACCTCCAGCCGCCGTTGGGCGCCGACAGCACCGACATCAGCAGCCTCGACCCGACACCGCTGTTCCCGTTCGGACACGGGCGGTCGTACACCAGCTTCGCGGTTTCCGATCTCCGGGTCTCCGCCGCCGAGGTGCCGACCGACGGCGAGTTCACGGTCCGCGCCCAGGTCCGTAACACCGGTGACCGCGCGGGCACCGAGGTCGTCCAGCTCTACCTGCACGACGTGGTGGCGCAGGTGGTGCGGCCGGTCAAGCAGCTCGTCGGGTTCGCCCGGGTCGACCTCGCGCCGGGCGCGGCCGCCGACGTGGAGTTCACCGTGCACGCCGACCGCACCGCGTTCACCGGCCGCGACCTCCGCCGGATCGTCGAGGCGGGCGACGTCGACGTGCTGGTCGGCACGTCCGCGGCCGACCTGCCGTTGCGCGGTACCGTACGGCTCGTCGGCCCGACCCGCGTCGTAGGGCACGACCGGCGCCTGGACACACCGGCGGCGGTCGCCCCAACCGGTCCCTGATGAGAGGAAGGTCGTCCGTGCCGCCCAAGGTTCGGCGCGCGACGCTGGCCACCGTCGCCGCGTCGGCCGGCGTGTCCGTCACCACCGTGTCCAAAGTGGTCAACGGACGCTCCGACGTGGGCCCGGAGACGCGTGCGCTGGTGGAGTCGCTGCTAGAGCAGCACGCCTACATCGGCCGCCGCTCGCCGGCGGCCAAGGGCAGCGAGGCGACCGCCCGCGTCGAGCTGATGTTCAACGGTGAGCTCAACGCCTACTCGATCGAGATCATCCAGGGCGTGCTGGAGGCCGGCGGCGACGCGGGCGTGGCGGTGGCGGTCAGCGTCCGCCCGCGGGCCGCGGCCGGCACGGACCCTTCGCGCCCGCGCGGTTGGGCCCGCGACCTCGCCGCCGCGGGCCGCCGGGCCGTGATCGCCGTGGTCGACGAGCTGACCTCCGCCGACATCGCCGCGCTGACCCGCGCGCGCCTGCCGTTGGTGGTGATCGACCCGCTCAACCTCCAGCGCGAGCGGGTCACCAGCGTCGGCTCGACCAACTTCGCCGGCGGGATGGCCGCGGCGCAGCACCTGCTGGCGCTCGGCCACCGGCGGATCGGTTACGTCGGCGGCGCCACCCGCTCGGCGTGCAACCAGGCCCGGCTGCACGGCTACCGGGCGGCGCTGGAGGCAGCCGGTGTCAGCGTGCCGGACGACTACCAGCGCGCCGGCGACTTCCGCTACCGCGACGGGCTGGCCGGCGGTGCCGCGTTGCTCGACCTGCCGTCGCCGCCGACCGCGGTGTTCGCGGGCAGCGACGAGACGGCCGCCGGCGTGATCGAGGCGGCCCGGGAGCGCGGGCTGCGGGTGCCCGACGACCTGAGCGTGGTCGGGTTCGACGACACCGAGGTCGCCCGGCTCTCCTCACCGCCGCTGACCACCGTGCGGCAGCCGCTGCGGGAGATGGGCGGTGTGGCGCTGCGCACCGCGCTGCGCCTGGCGGCCGGCGAGAAGCTGGACTCGCACCATGTGGAGCTGGCGACCGAGCTGGTGGTGCGGGGGTCGACCGCTAGGGTCTAGGCGCCGCCGTCGACTCGCGGACCACGAGCGTGGTGGCCAGCTCGACGTGGTGCGAGTCGAGCTTCTCGCCGGCGATCAGACTCAGCAGCGTACGCAGGGCGACCCGGCCCATCTCGCGCAACGGCTGCCGCACCGAGGTGAGCGCCGGCGTCGACATGACCGTCAGGTAGGTGTCGTCGAAGCCGACGATGCTGAGCTGCTCCGGCACCCGCACCCCGCGCGCCTGTGCCGCGGCGAACACGCCCATCGCCGTCGGGTCGCTGGCCGCGAACACCGCGGTCGGTGGCTCCTGCTCGGACAACAGCTCGCTGCCGAGCATCAGCCCGGAGATGAAGTCGAACGCGCCGTTGCGGATCAGCGCCGGGTCGGAGCGGATGCCGGCGTTCTCGAGGGCCGCGCGATAGCCGTGCAGCCGCGCCCGGCTCGGCGAGGAGGCGGCCGGCCCGCCGACGAACGCGATCCGCCGGTGGCCGAGCCGGATCAGGTGGTCGGTGGCCTCGAGCCCGCCGCTCCAGTTGGTGGCGCCGACGCTGACCACGTCGGTGCGGGGCAGGTTGACCGGGTCGATGACGACGAGCGCGAGCCCGGCGCGGTCGAACGCGGCGAGCTGGCGGGAGGTCAGCTCGGAGGTGACCACGATCAGGCCCTTGCGCCCCGCGTCGGTGAGCCGGCGGGCCCAGGCGGCCTCGGTGCGCGGCGGCTTCGCCGAGAGCGTGGGCAGGCGGCGGACGACCACGTCGACAGCGAGCTCGTCGCCGCCGTCGGTGACGCCGTGCAGCACCTCTGTCGCGTACGGACTGATGATGTCGTCGAAGACCAGCTCGATGCTGCGGGTCGAGGTCGTGGTCCCCCGCGTCCGCGCCCCCGGTGGCCGGTAGTTGTGTGCCCGCAGGGCCTCCTCGACCCGCGCGCGGGTGGCGGCGGCGACGTCGGCCCGGCCGTTGAGCACCTTGGAGACGGTGGGCAGCGAGACGCCGCACGACTCGGCCACCATCGCGAGAGTGGCCCGCCCCTGGCCTGTCGGCACGTGTTCCCCCCACGCCGAAAATGTTTCGAGCTACCTCCCGCGGAGACTAGCCTCGGCCCGACCCGGCAGCAAGCGGGTTGCCGACGGTTTGCTGACCGCCGCGAGGGTGACCAGCGCGGCCGGCACCAGGGCGAAGCCGCAGAAGGCCAGCACGACCGCGACCATCCCGCAGGCGATCGCCGCACAGGTCCGCGGCGCTCCGCGCAGCAGCCGCCAGCCGGCCGCGGTGCAGCCGAGGTAGACCACGAGGAAGAACGTGGTGGGGACGTTGACGACGGTGGCCAGGTCGATCCGGCCGGTGGCGAGCGGCCCGATCAGCACGACGCCGGAGACGAGCACCGCACCGGCGAGCCAGGGCGGCAGGCCTTCGGTCCGCCCCGGCTTGACCCGCAGCGCGCGGGCCAGGCTCGCCGCGCCGGAGACGTAGGCGAGCACGGCGCCGACCGTGAGGACGACGGCGCCGAGGGCGGCGACGGCAGGGCCCACCGCGTCGCCGAGCGCGATGGTGAGCAGCGCGGCGAGCGGCACGTCGGTGCCCGCCCGGTCGCCGAGCGCGGCCACGGTCACGGCGCCCAGGGCGAGGTAGACCACAGCGGTGGCGGCGAAGGCGATCGCGATGACCCGGTGCGGCCGGGCGATCCGGGTGGTGAGCGGTGCGATCGCCTCCCAGCCGACGAACGCCAGCATCAGCGTCGCCGCGGCCTGGCCGACGGCGGTCCAGCCGTGCGGCGCGAACGGCGTCCAGTTGGCGGCCTCGGCGGACCGCGCCGAACCGGCCACCGCGCCGACGACGATCACCAGGAGCAGCGTGACGAGTCCGAACTGGACGGTAGTGGAGGTGCGCACACCGCGGGCGATCACGACCAGCGTGCCGACGAGCAGCAGAGCGGCGGTGACCACGGCCACCCGCGTGCCGCCGCCGGTCAGCTCCGCGACGTAGTTGCCGCCGATCACGCAGACGATCGGCGCGCCGGCGATCACGCCGGCCAGGAAGCACCAGCCGACGGCCCGGCCGGCGCGCGGGCCGAGCCCGGCGGTGGCGTAGCCCCAGACCCCGCCGGCCGAGGGGTGCCGCACGCCGAGCGCGGCGAACACGACGGCGAACAGCGCCGAGGCGCCGAGCAGCACGGCCCAGGCGACGATGGAGGCCGGTCCAGCCTGGCTTGCCGCGAGCCCTGGGAGGAGCAGGAGTCCCGGGCCCAGCAACGCTCCGATGTAGAGTGCGCTCCCCCGCGCGGTCCCGATCTGGCTGTTCATGGCTCGCAGTCTGGCAGCGTCACCGCCGCACGCGATGGCAAATGTGCGCGCTCCGGGACCGACTCGCGCAACTTCGTTGCGTCATCGGGCGCTTCGGTCGCATGATGTGCCGATGACGTCGTACGACAGCACTGACCGGGCGATCCTCGACCGGCTCCAGGCCGACGGCCGCATCGCCAACGTCGACCTGGCGGAGGCGGTCAGCCTCTCACCGTCGGCCTGCCTGCGCCGAGTGCGGGCGCTGGAGCAGGACGGGCTGATCGCCGGCTACCGGGCGGAGCTGGACCGGGCCCGCCTCGGCCTGGACCTGACGGTCTTCATCGAGCTGCGGGTCGACCACCACTCCCGCGAGACGGCCGCCCGGATCGAGGCGTCGCTGACCGCCATCCCGGAGATCGTCGCGTGCCACATCATCTCGGGCCGGGCGGACATCCTGGTGGAAGCGAACGTCGCCAACCTGGCGGCGTACGAACACCTGCTGATCGACCAGATCCTGACCATCCCGTCGATCGTCGACGCGCACAGCACGTTCGCGATCAGGACGGTCAAGACCCGCGGCCCGCTCCCGCTGGCGCAGCTGCGCTGAGCGCGAGCTCCCTCAGCCGGCGGTCGAGGAACCGTCGCTCGGCGCCGTCGTCGGTGAGTTGCCTCGCCCGGCGGTAGGCGGCCCGCGCCTCCTCGACCCGCCCGAGCCGGCGCAGGAGCTGCGCCCTGGTCGAGTGCAGGTAACGGAAGTCGTCGAGGCCGAGTTGGTCGACCACCCGCAGGCCGGCCTCGGGTCCGTCGACCTCGGCGACGGCGATCGCGCGGTTGAGCTCCACGACGGGCGAGCCGGTCAGGCGGCCGAGCTCGCCGTACAAAAGCGCGATCTGAGCCCAGTCACACGGGACCTCGGCGTGCAGGGAGGCGATGGCGGCCTGCAGCACGTACGGCCCGCGGCCGCCGAGTGCGAGGGCGCGATCGAGCTCGGCGCGGCCGGCCGCGATCTGCTCGGCGTCCCACCGTGACCGGTCCTGATCCTCGAGCAGCACGAGCTCGCCGTCGCTGAACCGCGTCTCGCGACGGGAGTCGTGCAGGAGCATCATCGCCAGCAGCCCGCGCACCTCGGGCTGGTCCGGGAGTAGCTCGACGAGCGCGCGCCCCAACCAGATGGCCTCGGCGGCGAGCTCGTCGCGACCACCGTAGCCCTCGTTGTAGATCAGGTAGACGACGGCGAGCACGGCGTCCAGGCGCTCGCGGAGCAGGTGGGCCGGTGGCACGCGGAACGGGATCCCGGCGGCCTTGATCTTGCGTTTGGCCCGGACCAACCGCTGCGCCATCGTGCGCTCCGGCACCAGGAAGGCCCGGGCTATCTCGTCGGTGCGCAACCCGCCGAGGCTGCGCAGGGTGAGCGCGACCTGGGCGTCGAGCGCCAGCGCCGGGTGGCAGCAGGTGAAGACGAGCTCCAGACGCTCGTCCGGAAACGTCGTCACCTCGATCGGCGCCGGTGCACGGTCGTCGGCGACGAGCAGCCCGAACTTCGTCGCCAGGGCCCGTTCGCGGCGGATCCGGTCCGTAGCGCGGTTCCGGGCCGTCCGCGTCAGCCAGGCCCGCGGGTTGCTCGGGGTACCGTCGCGCGGCCACGCGGCGGCGGCGATCGCGAACGCCTCCTGGGCCGCGTCCTCGGCGAGGTCGAAGTCGCCGAGGACGCCGATCAGGGTGGCCAGGACGCGGCCCCATTCCTGGCGGAAGACCTGGTCGAGCGGGGCTACCAATACACCTCCGACGGTCGGATCTCGACGGCGCCACCGTAGCGCGCGGCCGGCACGCGGGCGGCGACCTCGATGGCCGCGTCGAGGTCGTCGGCCTCGAGGATGAACCAACCGCCGACGGCCTCCTTCATCCCGACGAACGGCCCGTCGGTGGTCAGGGTCCGGCCGCCTTCGACCCGCACCGTGGTCGCGTTCTCCGGCAGCCCCATCGGCACGCCGGGGGTGACACCAGGAGTCTCGTTGATCCCCTGGTAGTCGGCGCGCACCCGCTTCTGCTCCTCGTCGGTCAACGCGGCCTGCCGCTCCATAGCCGCAGCCTGATAGACCAGCATGACGTACTTCATCGCTTCCTCCTCGTCACCGCCGGACGGTCACGCATTAAGACGAACAAGGTGCCCGGCGATCGACAACTCGACAGCGAAATCCTGCCCGTTCGCGGCTACCCCCGGGTCAGCGCCACGGTCGCGGTGGCCTTGACGCCGTTGACCGTCACCGTCAGCGTGACGGTGCCGCTGGTGCGCAGCGCGGTCAGGCGGCCGGTCGCGGGGTCGAACCACGCGCGGTCGCCTGGGCGGATGCCCAGCACGGAGCCGACGTGCAGGTCCGCTGAGCCCGACCACTGTGCCGTCACCGGCGCCGCGACCGGGACCGCTCGGCCGCCCGGTTGGGTCAGCGTCGCCGTCACCGTCGCCGGTGTGCCGACCGCGACCGATGCCGGCGCCGTCACGGTCACCGCGTCGACGTGGGGGTTGACCTCGGCCGCGATCCAGCGTGGGCCCTCGGCCAGCGGGTTCAGCCTGGCCAGCGCCGCCTCGGCCGGGGTGACCGGGTCGATGCCCAGCATCGTCCAACCCGTGAAGCCGCCCAGGTGCGGTGCCGTCGACGGCTCCTTGCCGCTGTTGCCGTTGATCAGGTAGGGCACGCCGTCCACCCGGTCCGCGTGGAAGGTGCCGACGTGCGCGCCCACGAACGCCGCGCCCTTGCCCGTGCGGTACTGGAAGTCGGCCAGCCACTGCTCGATCAGCGCCGCCTCCTTGCGGTCGCCGAGCTGGCTCGCCTTGGCCGGCGTGGGGTCGCGCGGCGGGTGGTGCTCGAACACCGCGACCGAGCCGATCCGCGGGTCACCGGCCGCCGAGTCGAGCGCCGACCGCAGCGCCAACAACTGGTCGAAGCCGCTGCCGCGCAGGCTGCCCGCGCTGGTGTCCAGGGTGATCAGGCGGGTTCCCTTGTGGTCGAACACCCGCGAGGTCGGGCCGAACGCCGACGTGAAGTTCGTGATCGGCGCGCCCATGATCTCGTGGTTGCCCGGCACGTAGTAGTACGGCAGCGTCCCGGCCAGCTCCTCGTCCAGGATCTGTCTGGCCAGCGCGAAGTCCTGCGGATAGGCGGTGTCGACCAGGTCGCCGTCGATCACCAGGAAGTCCGGCCTCGCCGCGCGGATCTCGCGCAGGGTCCGGCGTACCCGGGCGACCTGGGTGCTGTCCGGGTCCGCGGCGACGAACTGCGCGTCCGACAGCACGGCGAGCCGCCATGGCGCCCCGTCGACGGTCCCGTCGCGCAGCACGACACGGTCCGTCCTGAGCGGCTCCGGTGGCGTGGACACCGGCGGCGCGACCCGCGCGACGATGTCGTCGATCACGATGTCGGTCTGGTACGCCTCGGCCGGATCGGTCTCCGCCACGTAGAACCGGCGGATCCGCACCGGATACTGCACGCCCGGCGGCACCGCCATCTCGACGTAGCGCCAACCGGTCCAGGTGATGTACGGCCCGCGCAGCACGTGCTGCTGGTCGAGCGCGTCGTGCAGGTGCAGGCTCGGCCATTCGCCCTTGCCGTTGCCGTAGATCCACATGCCGAACGCCTGCGGCTGCCCGTCCACCGGGATCCACTGTGGCGGGTCGGCGTAGGCCGCCCGCGTGCCGGTCGACTGGCCGAAGTCGTACGCCATCCGCAGCCCGGTCCCGGTGTGTCCCGGCGCCGCCGCGACGGAGCCGGTGGCCCGCGCGGCGCTGAACTTCCATGCCGCCGCGTCGTCGAACATCGCGACCGGCACGTCGGTCAGCCCGATCGTCACCGGCACCACCGTGCTGCGACCGTTGACGGTCACGGTGACGAGGCCCGCGCCGCCGTCGCCGACCGCGCGCACGGTGAAGAAGCCGTTGGCGCCGGGCGTCACCTCGACGAGCGCGCGGTCGTACGCCAGCCGCACGTCACCGGGCTCGATCGGCGCGCTGGGTCGCGTGATGATCGTGTTGCCCAAGCTCCTGGATCACGACCTGCGCGAACGGGCGGCCATCTCGCT
>NZ_JBFAIU010000331.1:0-8349 GCF_040654855.1 Asanoa sp. NPDC050611 | reverse complement strand
GCGAGCAGCTCCGGCGCGGCGGCGGCGAGCTCGGCGCAGACGGCGTCGCCCGCCCGGCCCGAGTCGCGGTACGTGTGCGTCGTCGTGCCCGGCCCGATCACGAACGGCGGGTTGCTGACCACGAGGTCGAACCGCCGCCCGTGGACAGGCGCGACCAGGTCGCCGCGGAGCATCTCCCACTGCTGGCCGCTCAGCGCGGCGGTGGTGGCGGCGAACCGCAGCGCGCGCTCGGACAGGTCGGTCGCGGTGACCGCGCCGGCGTGCGTGGCCAGGTGCAGCGCCTGTACGCCACAGCCGGTGCCGAGGTCGAGCGCGGTGCCGACGGGCCGGCGGATCGCCGCACCGACCAGGGTCGACGACGCGCCACCGATGCCGAGCACGTGGTCGGGCCGCAACGGCTGCCCGGGCCGCGCCGACGAGGGCACGTCGGACAGGACCCACCAGGAGTCGCCGTACGGCTCGAGGTCGACGCCCTGCCGCACCCCACCGCCCGGCGCGGCCTCGATGAGCCCGGCGTCGAACGCGTCGGCGAAGTCCAGCGGCGCCAGCGCCGCGGCCACGGCCTCGACGGTCTCGGTCTGCGCGCACACGAACACGCGGATCAGCGTGGCCAGCGGATCCCGGTCCTCGGTGACCCGCAGCGCGGCCCGGAAGTCGTTGCGGGCCACGGCGGCGGTCACCTCGGGCCCGAGCCGTTCGGAGATCCCCGCCGAGGTGAAGCCGGCGGCACCGAGAGCGTCCCGCAGGCGGGCGACACCGTCGGGGGAGAGGAGCATGTCGGACACGTACGGCATCCTGCCAGGACCGCCGCCGAGCGATCATCGCGGTGTGCCGGCAGGCTGGGGAGCATGGTCAGCCGACTCACCCAGTGGACCCTGGACGTACGAGACGCGACCCGGATGGCGGCGTTCTGGTCGGCGGCCCTGGGCTACGAGATCGACCGCGACGGCCAGCACCTGCGCCCGCCACCGGACGCTCCAGGCGCGCCGACGGTCTGGCTGCAACCGTGCGCGGGCGACAAGACCACGAAGAACCGCGCGCACCCGGATCTGCACGCCCCGGACGGCGACGTGGCGGCGGAGGTCGAGCGGCTGCTCACCCTGGGTGCCACCCGCGCCGACGTTGGCCAGACGGGCGGGGAGGGCTTCACGGTCCTCGCCGACCCGGAGGGCAACGAGTTCTGCCTGATCCACGATCCCTGGCGCCGCACATGACCGAGGGCCCCTCCCGGACGCACGCGGCGGGAGAGGCCCTCGGACAAGGTGCTAGATGGAGCCTTCCTTGCCGATGTAGAACGGGCCCGCGGTGCGCGCGGCGGCCGCGGTCGTGCGCTCCGGGATCGAGGACGTGTCGAGGGCGAACGTCAGCATCGCCGTCGCCATGGCGTCGGAGTTGACGTCCAGTGCCTCGAGGTTGAGGTTGCCGAGCATGTCGTACTGGCGGTCGAGCTCGGCGTAGAGGGCCGCGTCCGCGCCGTTGCGGACCGGGAACAGGCTGTCGCACGGGTCGTGGTAGCACGGGTCGTACTGCTCACCCTCGACGCCGCCGTAGTCGGCGACGTCCTGTGCCGTCTTGTGGACCTCCGCGCCGGTGAACAGGCCGCCGGCGGGGATGTTGACGCCTGCGGCGATGAACGGCCCGTAGTCCGAGCGGCCCGTGAAGTCCGCCGCCCGCGTGGGCAGGCCGCGGTCGGCGAAGAAGTCCTGGAAGACCGCTTCGATCTCGGCCGAGCCGGGCGGGCCGGCCGGTGAGCCCTCGCCCGCGGAGTTGTCGCCGTCGTACACGCCGAGGATGTAGTTGGCCGAGGCGATCATGTCGAAGTTGAGGTAGAGCGTGATGTCGGCCTGCTGCTCCGGCGTCAGCGAGTTGACGTAGAACGTCGACCCGATCAGGTTGGCCTCCTCGGCGCCCCACCAGGCGAACCGGGTCTTGTTGGGCGTCTTGGTCTTCGCCATCTGGAGCGCGACCTCCAGCAGCGCGGCCGAGCCGCTGCCGTTGTCGTTGATGCCGACGGTGTCGGGCTCGGAGTCGAGGTGGGCGCCGGCCATCACGACGTTGCGCGGGTCCCCGCCACGGGACTCGGCGATCACGTTCTCGGTCTGGCGTACCTCGGAGGTGGTGTCGGCGGTGATCCGCACGACGGTGCCGGGCGTGTTCGCGAAGCCCTCGCCGGTGGCGTAGGACACGCCGACGGCCGGGATGCCGACGGGCGCGCCGAGCGTGGGCAGCAACAGGCTGTAACGGTCCGGGTTGGCCTCGGGGGTGCCGTCGCCCTGGTTCATCAGGATGACGGCCGCGGCGCCGGCGGCTTCGGCGGTCATGACCTTCTGGCCGAACGGGCAGCCGCCGCGCTGCAGCAGGACGACCTTGTCGACCACCGCCGCCGTGAAGTCTGCCGGCTCGCAGCCCGACGTCGACGCGCGCGGCGGGGTGAGGGCCAGGTCGACCGGCACGACCTCGGCCGTCACGTCACCGGAACCCGCGTAGTCGGCCAGGCTGTAGGTGACGCCTTCCTCGTAGACCGTCGGGTTGGGGGAGATCTGCTCGAACGACGAGCCGAACTCCTCGAAGTAGTTGAACGGGAACGGTTGGCGGGTGACCTGGTAGCCGGCCAGCCGTAGCAGCGTGGCCACGTAGTCGGCGCTGCGGTCGTAGCCCGCGAGGCCCGAGCCGCGGTTGCCGCCGCTGAGACTGCCGATCGCCTGGAACGCGATCTCGTGCCGCAGTACGCCCCCCAGCGTCACCGCCTTGGTGAGCTTGCGTACCGAGTTGTTGTTGGAAGAAGCCTGGGCCGGGTTGGCCAGCGCCAGGGCGCCGACCAGGCTGGCGGCACCGATGACCGCCAGGGTTTTGCGGACGGTGCGGGACACCACGATGTGCACTCTCCTCGCCGTTCGCCACGCTCCGGCCTCCATGCCCCCGCGCCGGGCGAACCCCGACGATGACATAGACCGGCGATGATCGAAACGGCCGTTCGGTCGAGCGGATCACACCATCCTGAAATCGGTGAAGTCGAACCCGGGCGCCACGACGCAGCTGACCAGCACCGGATCGTCACCGAGGGGCGCCGCCGACTGCCACACGCCACCGGGTACGAGGACCTGCGGGCGCGCCCCGCCGGCCACGTCCGGACCGAGCACGGTGGACCCACCGTCGACCGGGGCAGCCCCGGATCCGCCCAGGCGCAGGGAAAGCGGCCCGCCGGCGTGCCAGAGCCAGAGCTCGTCCGACCGGACCACGTGCCACGCCGACTCCTCGCCGGGGAACAGCGCGAAGTAGATGCCGGTGGCCGCGGCGCGCGGGCCCGCGTACCCCGTCGGCGTGAAGGTGTGCCCGGACCGCCAGGTCTCGGCGAACCAGCCGCCCTCGGGGTGGGGCTGGAGGCCGAGCTCCGTGATCCAGGGATGTGTCATGCGGCCGACGCTATCTTCCGGCGGAGCTACTCGCGTGCGTATACTCGCATGCGAATAAGGAGTCTGATGCGCCGGAAGATCACCAACCTGCTCGCCCTGGCGGTTCTCGCGACCCTCGTCGAGCGACCCATGCATCCCTACGAGATGGCGTCGCTGATGCGGGAGCGCGGCAAGGAACACGACATGGAGATCAAGTGGGGCTCGCTCTACCGGGTCGTGGAGAACCTGACGAAGCACGGGTTCATCGCGGCGGTGCAGAGCGAGCGCCAGGGCGGCCGGCCGGAGCGCACGGTCTATCGGATAACCGACGCCGGCCGCGCCGAGCTCGTCGACTGGACCCGCGAGCTGGTCGCCGTCCCGGACCGCGGCCCGGCCCCGTTCACCGCCGGGCTCTCGGTGCTCGGCGTGCTTAGCCCCGATGCCGTGGTCGAGGCGCTGGGTCAACGGGCGGACGGGCTCGCCGCGGAGATCGCGGCGACGGAGCAGGCGCTGGCCGGCTGGGCCGCGGAGGTGCCGCGGGTCTTCCTGGTCGAGCGGGAGTACGAGCTGGCGATGCGCCGGGCCGAGCTGGCCTGGGTCCGCTCGCTGCGCGCGGAGATCACCGAGGGGACGCTGCCGGGCCTGGCGGACTGGCGGACCTACCACGAGGAGGGCTGATGGAGACCAAGCGGCGAAAGATGATCCCGGAGATGGAAGGGCCGATGGCCCGCTGGTACGCGAAGCAGCGCGGCTCGGCGCCGCAGCTGGCGGCGTGGCGGCGGCAGGCGGCCGAGCTGGCCGAGGGCCTCGCGCCCGGCACGGCCGTGCTGGAGGTGGCGCCCGGCCCGGGCTACCTGAGCATCGAGCTGGCCCGCCTGGGCTTCGCGGTGACCGGCCTGGACATCAGCCGGACGTTCGTGGGGCTGGCGAGCGAGCGGGCCCGGGCGGAAGGTGTGGCCGTCGACTTCCGGCACGGCGACGTCGCCGACCTGCCGTTCCCGTCCGACAGCTTCGACCTGGTGGTCTGCCAGGCCGCGTTCAAGAACTTCGCGAGCCCGGTGACCGCCCTCGACGAGATCCACCGGGTGCTCCGGCCGGGCGGGGTCGCCGTGATCCTCGACATGAACCGCGGCGCGAGCGACGCCGACATCCGCGCGGACGTGGCCGGGATGGGGCTCAACAAGTTCAACAGCGCGTTCACCCGGATGGCCCTGGGTGGGTTGCGCCGCCGGGCGTACGCTGCCGCGGACGTGCAGCGGGTCGCCGCCGACAGCGCGTTCGGGGGCAGCGCCGCACACGCCGACGGCATGACCCTGGAGGTGCGCCTGACCAAGGCGGCCTGACGCCGCGGGCGACGGTCGGCGAAGATGGGCGGCATGACGTTCTCGCTGCCCATCCCACCGGAGGCGAACGCGCTGCTGGACCGGAGCCCGCTCGCGCTGCTCGTGGGTATGACTCTGGATCAACAGGACAAACTGGAGAAGGCGTTCACATCGCCCTATGTGCTGTCGCAGCGGCTCGGTCACGAGCCCACCGCACAGGAGATCGCCGGCTTCGACACCGAGGAGCTGATCCGGATCTTCTCGACTCCGCCGGCGCTGCACCGGTTCCCGAAGGCGATGGCCACCCGCACGCAGGAGGTCTGCCGGCTGATCGTGGCCCGCTACGACGGTGACGTGGCCCGGCTGTGGACCGAGGCGGCCGACGGGCGTGACCTGTTCAAGCGGGTGGCCGAGCTGCCCGGGTTCGGCAAGCAGAAGTCGCAGATCTTTGTCGCCCTGCTCGGAAAGCGTTACGGGGTGCAGCCGGCGGGCTGGCGGGAGGCGGCCGGGGCCTACGGCGAGGAAGGCGCGCACATGTCCGTGGCCGACATCGTCGACGACGCGAGCCTCGGCAAGGTTCGGGACTACAAGAAGGCGATGAAGGCCGCCGCGAAGTCTGTCGGGTAAACGCCGGATCCCTCGTTTGGGCGTGTCCGGCCAGTGCCACACAGGCGCTGCCAGGATACCGTGGCAGTAGCCCTTGGCCCAACGCTGAGTCACCTTTTAGACACGCTATGTCAATAGATCCACGTCAGAAGCGGGTTGTCCGAGCGAGATCATTGACGCGGCCCCCTTGGGTGCCGGCACACTGTCACCAACCAAGGTGTGACCTGGGTCCCCCGGGGGCATCTAGGGAAGGCCGCGGCACCACCGGGTGTTGCACGATAGGTGAGCAAAGACCGAAGAAGGATGTTCATCGGTGACGAAGGAGGAAGGCGATGACCCCCACTCTCACGCCGCCGCCTGGCACGGTGGTTCCCCCAGCAACCGATGAACGGTGCGACCGGTGCAACGCGGCCGGCAAGCTCCGCATCACGATGGCCGGCGGGGGCGAGCTCGTGTTCTGCGGGCACCACGCCAACAAGTACGCCGACGACCTGGTCAAGATCACGGTCCAGTTCGCGGCGGACCCGGACTTCCAGTGGCGGGGCGCCGACCTCATGGCGTCGAACTCGTCGAACTGAGTCGCTAGATAGGCCCGAACCGGCCGGAACCTCCTTCGGAGGTCCCGGCCGGTCCTTTTCTGCCATAAGCACTGGCCGGAACGTCCTTCGGAGGTCCCGGCGGTTTCTTCCGCCATAAGCACTCGCCGGCACCCCTCACGGGTTGCCGGCCGGTTCTTTTGCCAGAAGCACTGACCGGAACCCCTCGCGGGCTTCCGGTGTTGTCCGGTCGCTTCGGTGCTGTGTCGGCCTAAAGGGTCTGAACGGTGGCGATGCGTTCCTCGAGCTGCTCGATCGTCGCCTGTGCGCTCGGCGGGCCCCCGCAGATTCGCCTCAGCTCCGCGTGGATCTTCCCGTGGGGCAGTCCAGTCCGGTGATGGTGCGCGGCGACCAGAGCGTTGAGCTGACGGCGCAGGACGACCCTTCGCTCGCCGGCCGAGACCGGCCCGGGCGGGGCCGCGGTCATTCCCGCCACCCGCGCACCACCGGCACCGTCGGCCCGGCCCGCCGACGTGGCCTGGCGCCGCTGTGCCGCGAGCTGGTCAGCCTGACGCTTGTTGAGCAGCGTGGCCACCTGGTCCGCAGTGAGCAGCCCGGGCAGGCCGAGGTACTCCTCCTCCTCGGGCGTGCCGGCCAGTGCACCCGTGCCGAACGAGGCCCCGTCGAAGATCACCTGGTCCAGCTCGGCCGTCGCCGACAGCATCTCGTGCCGCTTGGTCAGCTCGTCACTGGCGTCCTCGGTCTGCTGCGCCCGCTCCAGCAGGGCGTCGTCGAGGCCGTCGTCCTCCTTCGGCTTGCCGAGGACGTGGTTGCGCTCGGCCTCCATCTCGCTGGCCAGCCCGAGCAGGTGCGGCACGCTCGGCAGGAACACGCTGGCCGTCTCGCCGGGGCGGCGGGCGCGGACGAACCGGCCGATCGCCTGCGCGAAGTAGAGCGGGGTCGACGCGCTGGTCGCGTAGACGCCGACCGCCAGCCGCGGGATGTCGACACCTTCGGAGACCATCCGGACCGCGACGAGCCAGCGCTGGTCGGACGCCGCGAACGCGGCGATCCGGTCCGAGGCGCCAGCGTCGTCCGAGAGCACGACGACGGCCTTCTCGCCGGTGACGCGTTCGATCAGCTTGGCGTACGAGCGGGCGTTCTGCTGGTCGGTCGCGATGATGAGGCCGCCCGCGTCGGGCATCCCGCCGGCCCGCTTGACCTGCAGCCGCGCGTCGGCCGCGCGCAGCACCTGGACCATCCAGTCGCCGGTGGGGTCAAGCGCCGTCCGCCACGCCTGCGCCACCAGGTCCTGCGTCATCGGCTCGCCGAGCCGGGCGGCCAGCTCGTCGCCGGCGCTGGTGCGCCACCGGGTCTCGCCGGAGTAGGCCAGGAAGATGACGGGCCGCACGACGCCGTCGCGGAGCGCGTCGCCGTAGCCGTAGACCGAGTCGGCGCGGGACCGCTGCAGGCCGTCCTCGCCACGCTCGTACACGACGAACGGGATCGGATTCTCGTCTGACCGGAACGGCGTGCCGGTCAGCATCAGTCGCCGGGTCGCGTTCTCGAAGGCGGCCTTGACCCCGTCGCCCCAGGACCGGGAGTCGCCGGCGTGGTGGATCTCGTCGAGGATGACGAACGTGCGCCGCGTCATGGTGCGCCGGCGGTGGACCTGCGGTGCGATGCCGACCTGGGCGTACGTGACGACCGCGCCGTGGAAGTCGGCGGAGGAGTGCACGTCGGCGTTGCGGAAGGCGGCGTCGAGCTGGATGCCGACGCGGGCCGCGGCCTGCGCCCACTGGGTCTTGAGGTGCTCGGTCGGCGCGACCACGGTGACGGCGTCGACGCTGCCGTCGTTGAGCAGCTCGGCGGCGATCCGCAGGGCGAACGTGGTCTTGCCGGCGCCCGGGGTGGCGACCGCCATGAAGTCGTCGGACCGCCGGCGCAGGTAGTCGACCATCGCCTTGCGCTGCCACGACCGCAGTGGCGGGAACGTCTCCAGCGACGGTGTTGCGACCACGCGGCGTCCCCCTCACGTCACGAAAAAGGCCCTCGCGGCGAGGCGAAGGCGGGTCTCAGCATAACCACGCCGGCACCGTGATCCCCAGCTGACACAAGGGTGACGCTGACCTCGGTCCTGGGCTCTGCATCCATATGCGCATCACCGGTAGCGAGGCGACACGTGATGCGGATATGGATGCAGAGCAAAGGGGTGGTCAGGCCGGCGGTGTCGTGTTCCAGTGGCGGCGCAGGGCGACCAGGCGGACCGCGAAGACCAGGACGCCCGCGCCGATCATCGGCCAGCCCGTGAGGTGGGCCCGGTGGAGGCCCATCACCATGACCGCGCCGGCCAGCGCGGCTACCGCGTAGATCTCGCGGCGCAGGACGATGGGGATCTCGCCGAGCAGGAGGTCGCGGGCGACGCCGCCGCCGATCGCGGCGATCATGCCGAGCAGGCAGGCGCCCACCGGTGGGACGCCGGCCCGCAGCGCG
>NZ_JBFAIU010000330.1:0-8350 GCF_040654855.1 Asanoa sp. NPDC050611 | reverse complement strand
AAGACGCACTGGCAGCCCGACCCGGACACGGACCAGTCGATGCGCCCGGCCGGTGGCCGGGGCGCCGTCGGGTGTTCGTAGGTGTCAGCCGACGCGTACGCCGGTCTCGGTGACGCCACGGACCGCCGTGACGGTCGTGTCGCCGTTGCCGTGCCGGGACAGGGCGCGCAGCGTCCAGGTGCCCGGAGCGGCGAAGAACCGGAACTGGCCGGCCGGGGAGGTGACCACCTCGGCGGCGAACTCACCGGTGGCGTCGAGCAGCCGGACGTAGGCGCCGCCGACGACGGTGCCGTCGGTGGCCGTCACGGTGCCGGTGATCACGGTCTCCTTCTCCAGGTCGACGCTGGCGGGCAGCGGCGCGGCCTGGTCAGGAGCGGCGCAACTCTGGTCGACGGTCATCGTGGTCACGCCTTCCCCGGCTCGTCGCCGAGCGCGACCGGCACGCCGACGAGCGAGCCGTACTCGGTCCAGGAGCCGTCGTAGTTCTTCACGCTGGCGTGGCCGAGCAGCTCCTTGAGCACGAACCAGGTGTGCGAGGAGCGCTCGCCGATCCGGCAGTAGGCGATGGTGTCCTTGCCCTCGTCGAGGCCGGCGGCCGCGTAGATGGCGCGCAGCTCGTCGTCGGACTTGAACGTGCCGTCCTCGTTGGCCGCCTTGGACCACGGCACGGACACCGCGGTCGGGATGTGCCCGGCGCGCTGCGCCTGCTCCTGCGGGAGGTGGGCCGGGGCGAGCAGGCGGCCGGCGTACTCGTCGGGGGAGCGGACGTCGACCAGGTTCTTGGTGCCGATCGCCTTGACGACCTCGTCGCGGAACGCGCGGATCGCGGTGTCGGGCTCCTGCGCCGAGTAGGTGGTCTGGTCGCGGCTGGCCACGTCCTTCACCAGCGGGCGGGCGTCCAGCTCCCACTTCTTGCGGCCGCCGTCGAGCAGCTTCACGTCGCCGTGGCCGTAGAGCTTGAAGTACCAGTACGCGTACGCGGCGAACCAGTTGTTGTTGCCGCCGTAGAGCACCACGGTGTCGTCGTTGCCGATGCCGCGGGCCGAGAGCAGCGCCTCGAACTGCTCCTTGTTGACGAAGTCCCGGCGCACCGGGTCCTGCAGGTCGGTCTTCCAGTCCAGCTTGATCGCGCCGGGCAGGTGGCCGCCTTCGTAGGCGTTGGTGTCTTCGTCGACCTCGACGAAGACGACGCCGGGGGCGCCGAGGTTCTTCTCGGCCCAGTCGGCCGAAACGAGTGCGGTGTCGCGACTCATCAGTTCACTCCTGTGTGTGTACGGAGGTGGTGGTGAGCCAACGCGCGCGGGGGATGTGGATGTCGTCGCTCCACGCGCGCGACCCAGGGATTAGGGATCACGGGTACGAGCGACGGCGGCACTGCCGGGAAGGAGAAGGTGGGAAGACCTCAGCTTGCCGCCGTCAGATGACGGGGCAACACAGGCAGGTGGCCACGCGGCACAGGTCGACCGCGCGCCGTTTGGTGAGGAGCGTCCCCATGGGTGCAAAGGCTACCAGCAGTGCAAGGCGGGGTCACCGAGCTGACCACCATCCGGGAGCGGTCAGCTGGGTGAGCCGGGTCACGAGTTCAGCGGCACGTCGTTCGCGGTCGCGGTGACGGCCAGCCCGTCGGGGGTGGGATCGACCTGCTTGAGCGTCAGGTTGAACGGCAACGCGGGGATGTCGACGTTGATCGAGATCCGCTGGATGAAGTTCTGCACGACCTGCTGGGCGAGCGGCACCGCGGGCAGGCCCTCGGCGGTCGCGTCCTTGAGCCGGATCTGGATCTGCCGGTCCTTGACCGCGAGCTCCGCCGCGCCGCTGACCGTGAACCGCTGGCCGAGCACCTCGACGGGTGCGCTGGCGACCAGCTTGCCCTCGCGCTCGGCGAGCTTGAGGCCGGGCTGGTCGACCAGGCCGATGACGGTGTCGTAGGTGATCGTGCCGGTGCCGTCGACGGTCTTCGCGACCACGTCGCCCTGGCCGCTGCGCAGGGTGTCGATGGAGGCCTTGACGTCGTGCGCGACCACGTCGAGCCGGGGCAGGCTGACCTGGTTGCCGTCCACGTCGCCCTTGACGTCGCGCATCACGATCGTGATTTTCTCGTACTGGCCCGCCACCACCTGGGTGAGGAACGGGAAGCCACCGACGGACACCTCAGGCGGCGCCGACTGCACGTTCTGCGCGGCGACCTCCTGGCTGACCTGTTCGGCGATCTTCTTCTCGGCGAAGTTCGCGGCCACCCGATCACCCACGACCAGGATCCCCGCGATCACGATCAGGAGCACGAGCAGCGTGATCAGCACGCGCCGACCGCGGCGCCGGCGTGGGCGGGTTTCCTCCGCGTAGTAGGTGGTCGTCACCGTTCCTCCTCGTCGTCAGCTTCCTCCTTACCCAAGCGGGTCAAGTCAGGAACAACACCGTCATGACGTACGCCGCCGGCGCGGCGAGCGCGAACCCGCCGAGCGGGCCCTGCATGTGCCGGGCGACCCAGAGCGTCGGCGGGTCGCCGGCCATCTGCCGGCCGGCCTCGGCATAGTCGGCGGCCAGGTCGGCCAGCACCGCGGCGGTGGCGGTGACCAGACCGACGACCGCCGCGCTGCTCGGGCTGAAGCTGTAGAGGAAGGAACCCAGCACCGCGCTCAGCAGCGTGCCGACCATCGCACCGAAGATCACGCCGCTCGCGCCCCGAGGCACCTGGGGTGCCAGTCGCGGTTTGGCGTAGACCGCGTCGACCAGCCGGGCGACGATCAGCGCGACCGCGCTCGCCGTGACGGACAGGAAGATCACCTGGGTGCCGAGCGGCTCCCGGCTCAGCATGATCAGCGAGGCGATCGCGACCACGCCGACCACCAGGAGCAGGGTCGCCCGCAGCGACTCGCTGATCCGGCGCCGGTCGTCGGGGCGGATCGCCTGTGCGAGCACCGCGGCCGCGACGCCGGCCAGCGCGATGAAGGCGAGTGTCCCCAGCCCGGGCTCGGCGGCCCGCACGGCGTGCAGGTCGCTCCAGGCGGCCACGACCAGGCAGATGCCGCCCATCACGAGCGGCACCGGCGGGCGGGTGGCCATCAGCCAGGCCAGCACGTAGAGCACCTGAACGCCGACCAGCACGAGGGCGAACGGCACCCGCGCGCCCGGGCTGGTCGACTGGGCCCCGAAGATCAGCCCGATGCCGACCAGGCCCGCGAACGCGGCGATCGCCACCGACAGCGCCGGCCGGACGGGCGTGATCTCTATCTCGTCGAGATCGTCGTCGTCGGTCGCGTCGGCGCCGGCCGCTGCTTCCGGGGAGCTGGAGGGGAACACGGCTCCGATCGTGCCAGACGGTGTCACAGCAGCGGACTTCGCCGTGGGCCGAACCGCTCGGGAACTCGGATGAACGGGCGGCCACCGCCTGGTTACGGCACTCTCATCGGTTAAGCTCATTTCGACTCGCGGAGGGCGTTTACGCAGGCGTAACACGGCTGAGCGAGGCTGGCACCACCCCGTCAGCGAAGCCGGGTTCCCCGCCGCGGCCACCGGGCCGCAATCGACGGAGGTGACTGACGCGTGGAGATCCTGCTACTGGTGACCGCCCGCGCCGGTGAGCCGTCGAGCGTGCTATCCGCGCTCGACCTGCTCCCGCACTCGGTCCGCACCGCGCCCCGCGACGTCCGCACGCTGGTCAGCGGCCCGAGCCCCGACGCCGTCCTGGTCGACGCCCGCTCGGAGCTGTCCGAGGCCCGGGCCACCTGCCGGATGCTGCACGCGACCGGGCTCGGCGTGCCGCTGATCGCCGTGGTGACCGAGGCCGGGCTGATCGCGCTCAACGCCGACTGGGGTGTCGACGACGTGATTCTGGCCAGCGCCGGCCCGGCCGAGGTCGAGGCCCGGCTGCGGCTGGCGGTCGGCCGGCTGACCAACGCCACCAACGCGGCCAACGGCCTGATCCGGGCCGGCGAGCTGGCGATCGACCCCGACACGTACGCGGCCAAGCTCAAGGGCCGCCCGCTCGACCTGACCTACAAGGAGTTCGAGCTGCTCAAGTTCCTCGCCCAGCACCCCGGCCGGGTGTTCACCCGCGACCAGTTGCTGCGCGAGGTCTGGGGCTACGACTACTTCGGCGGCACCCGCACGGTCGACGTCCACGTGCGACGGCTGCGGGCCAAGCTCGGGTCGGAGTACGAGTCGATGATCGGCACGGTCCGCCAGGTCGGCTACAAGTTCGTCGTGCCGCCCACGCGTTCGCTGCCCGACAACGAGCTGATGCCCGTCTGACGTTCGCCCGGCGCGTAAGGCCACCCCGTAACGTCGGGGTGGCCTTCGTCGTTTGTCCTGGTTTAGCAACATTAAACACGAAAAATCCATACGCTAGCCCATGTGAAGATCGGACCCACAACCCGGACCATCGCGATCGTCACCGTCATCGTCTCGGCGATCATCGGCAGCTCCCACCTGGTCGGCAACGAGTCCAGCCCGGAGCCGGAGCGCGACAAGTCGGCCGCCGGCAGCTACGACAGCGACGCCGTCCGTGGCGCCCGCCACCGTGGTGCCGCCGACGAGGACCGTCCCGGGTTGCCGGCGTCGCCGTCGAGCCGGGCCCGCGCGAAGCAGTACGCCGGCAGCACCCCCGCGCCGAAGGCGGACGCGGCGCCGGCCGTCCCCGACTCACCACCGCCGGGCGGTGGCGCGGCACCGCACAAGCAGGGCGTGCAGGCGGGCCCGCCGCTGCCGGCCGCCTTCAACCAGCAGGTCGTGGTCGGGCCCGGCAAGCCGCCGCTGATGCCCGACAAGGCCGGTCCGTTCGGAAGCCGGATGACCACCGGCACCATGCAGGTGGCGCTGACCTTCGACGACGGCCCCGACCCGAAGTACACGCCCGAGGTGCTCGCACTGCTCGACGAGTACAACGTGAAGGCGACCTTCTGCCTCGTCGGTGAGATGGTCGTGCAGTTCCCGGAGCTGGTGCGGGAGATCGTCGACCAGGGACACACGCTCTGCAACCACACCTGGAACCACGACACCGAGCTGGGCACGAAGAGCAAGGCCGTGATCCGGGCCGACATGGTGCGCACCAACGACGCGATCCACGCGGCGGTGCCGGACGCCAAGATCTCGTACTTCCGGCACCCGGGCGGTGCCTGGACCCAGGCGGCCGTGGACGTCGCCAAGGAGCTGGGCATGTCGTCGCTGCACTGGGCCGTCGACACCGAGGACTGGACCACGCCGGGTGCGAAGAGCATAGAGAAGGTGCTCACCACGGACACCGCCCTGGGCTCGATAGTGCTGATGCACGACGCCGGCGGCAAGCGGGAGAACACGGTGGAGGCGCTCAAGGCGATGCTGCCCAAGCTGGAGGAGCAGTTCGCCCTCGCCGCCCTGCCGCCCGGCATCGACCCACCCAAGCTGCACGGCCGCGAACTGCCCATCCACGGCGGCCAGAAGTAGGCAGGTCTAACGTGATCGCGTGACCAACGTGATCCGCGTCGATCGACTCGACCATCTGGCCGCCGGCGACGTCGCGGCGGTGCTCGAGCTGGCCGCGCAGGCCGGTGACACCGACGGCGCCTATCCGTTCTCCGAGCACGTCGTGCTGCACATCCGGCGCGGTGGCGAGCAGGCGGCGGTGCACCTGTTGGTGCACGACCCGGACGGCACGCTGGTCGGCTACGCGCACGTCGACACCACCGACGCGGTCGAGGGCGCGGCCGCCGAGATGGTCGTGCATCCCATGCGCCGCCGCCACGGGCTCGGGCGGGCCCTGGTCGACGCGGCCATCGCCGCCACCGAGGCGGCCGGCCTGCGGTCGCTGCGCCTGTGGGCGCACGGCGACCACCCCTCGGCCGGCGCGCTCGCGGTCGAGCTCGGCTTCACCCGGGCCCGGGTGCTGTTCCAGATGCGCCGGTCGCTGTTCGCCCCGCTGCCCGAGCGGGAGCTGCCGCCGGGGGTCACGCTGCGTGCCTTCGAGCCGGGTCGCGACGACCAGGCGTGGGTACGCGTCAACGCCCGCGCCTTCGCCCACCACCCCGACCAGGGCCGGTGGACCATCGACGACCTGCGGATCCGGATGGCGGAGCCGTGGTTCGACCCGGCCGGCTTCCTGCTGGCGGTCGACGCGGACACCGGCGCGCTGCTCGGCTTCCACTGGACCAAGGTGCACGGGCGCGGTGGGCACCAGCACGACCCGATCGGCGAGGTCTACGTGGTCGGGGTCGATCCGGACGCACACGGTCGGGGGCTGGGCGCCGCGTTGACCGTCGCCGGGCTGCGCTACCTCCGGGCGGCCGGGCTGGACCAGGCGATGCTCTACGTCGACGAGTCCAACGCGCCCGCGGTGCGGCTCTACACGGGGCTCGGTTTCGCCGTCTGGTCGACGGACGTGAGCTATCGGCGGTCATGGGAGTGACCGGCCGTACTCGGCCAGCGCGCCGATCAGGCTGACGAACGCCGCGAGGCACAGCCAGGTGCGCACGTGGTTCCAGCGCACCCACTTCGCCTCGAACGCGACGCGTACCGGATGCGGGTCGGTCATCTTCGCCGGGTCCCCGTCGGCCACCAGCGCGTCGTTGAGCGGGACGTTGATCCGGAACGTGATGCCGAGCTGCACCGCGTAGAGGACGGCGGCGGCCACGATCCACCACACCGTCGGACCGCTGCGGTTGAGCCCGAGCGCGATCAGCGTGAAGGCCATCGCGCCGCCGAACGAGAACGCGAAGAGGCCGTTCAGGATCTTGATGTTGATCTCCCGCATCGCGGTGACGAAGGTGCGGTCGTCGGTGCTCGCGAGGCCGCGCATCACCGCGACGTCGAACGTGTAGAACAGGCCGGCGGCGAGGCCGGTGGCCAGTGCCGCCAGCGCGAGGAAACCGCCACGGACAGTCAGCACGTCAGTCATGGACACCAGTCTCTTGCCCGTCAAGGTGGCATGACCATCGTTGACACGCTCGCGCGCATACGCGGTCGTCTGCGGTCGGTTAACGGAATCGACATCCATGGCTCAGCATGTCGCCACCTTCGTGGGCCGAGCTGTTCACCGCTCGTTCACTCGGGCCCGGGAAGTCGGCTACCTATCCCTCTTAACTTCGCTGGTAGCTCCGGGGGCGGCACGCGCCCGGGCCTACCGAGAAGACTCGTTTCGAAGGGATATCCCTCAGTGAAGCTCCAGCGGCACGGCACCATCGCCTGCCTCGCTCTGACCGCCGCCCTCGCGCTCAGCGCGTGCGGTTCGGACAACGAGGCGCCCAGCTCGCCGGGTGCGAGCGGTGGCGCGACCACCGCGGCGGCCGACTGCGCTACGGGCACGCTCAACGCGTTCGGCTCGTCCGCGCAGAAGAACGCCGTTGACGAGTGGCGCAAGGCCTACCAGCAGCTCTGCACCGGCACCACGATCAACTACGAGCCCAACGGCTCGGGTGCCGGCATCCAGTCGTTCATCGCCAAGACGGCTGACTTCGCGGGTTCGGACTCGGCGCTCAAGGAAGAGGAGCAGCCGAAGGCCGACGCCCGGTGCGGCTCGGGCCCGGCGATCCACCTCCCCATGGTGATCGGCCCGGTCGCGGTCGCCTACAACCTGCCCGGCGTCGAGGGCCTGCAGCTCAAGCCCGACACCCTGGCGAAGATCTTCGCGGGCACCATCAAGAAGTGGGACGACCCGGCGATCAAGGCCGACAACGCGAGCGCCACGCTCCCGTCCACCAACATCCAGACCGTGCACCGGTCGGACGAGTCGGGCACGACCGACAACTTCACCAACTACCTGAGCACCGTCTCCCCGGGCAACTGGACCTTCGGCAAGGGCAAGGCGTGGAAGGCCCCGGGCGGCACCGGTTCCAAGGGCTCGGACGGCGTTGCCACGTCGGTCAAGGGCGCCGAGGGCTCGATCGGCTACATGGAGTGGTCGTACGCGGAGAACGGCGGCCTGTCCAAGGCCAAGATCGCGAACGGCGCCGGTGAGTTCACCGAGCTGACCGCCGAGGCGGCCGGCAAGACCATCGCGGGCGCCGAGGTCACCGGCACCGGCGACGACCTGAAGATGAAGATCGACTACGCGACCAAGGAGGCGGGTGCCTACCCGATCGTCCTGGTCACCTACGAGATCGTCTGCAGCAAGGGCACCCCGGCCGACAAGCTCGCGCTGGTCAAGGGCTTCCTGAACTACGCGGCCAGCGCCGAGGGCCAGGGCGCGCTGACCGAGCTGGGCTACGCGCCGCTGCCGACCGAGGTGCAGACCAAGGTCCAGGCCTCGATCAAGAACCTCGCCTGAGCGACGTAGGCAACTAGGACCCACCCGCATTTCTACGGGTCCATGGTGGAGTGGAGCCGGGCGTTCGGGGACATCCCGGTGTACGTGCACGCGTCCGACGCCGAGTGGGTGCCG
>NZ_JBFAIU010000329.1:0-8359 GCF_040654855.1 Asanoa sp. NPDC050611 | reverse complement strand
GCACGAGGTCGTGGAGAACGAACCTGTCGAGGGTCCGTTCGGTGACCAGGTGCGCGCCGGCGAGCTCGTCGAGCAGCCGCCGCGTCGAGGTGCGCGCGGCACCGATGAGGCTCGCGGCGGCCGCCGCGGACAGATCGGTGGTGTGATGCAGACCCAGGAAGCGGAACAGCCGGGCGGCCGGAGCGGTAAGGGTCTGGTACGACCAGGAGAAGATCGCCCGCACGTCGACTCCACCGTCCGGGCTGGCGAAGTTGTCCAGTTGGTCACCGGCGTCGGCCAACTGCTGGTCCAGCGCGTCCAGCGCGAAAGCGGGCCGGGCGACGGCCCGAGCGGCGACGATGGCCAGGGCGAGTGGCAGCCCGCCACACCGGCCGATGATCCGGTCAACGGCAGCCCGTTCCGCGTCGATGCGGTGGCCTCCGAGGCGCGGTGCGAGCATCTGGCGCGCCTCCTGGGCGGTGAAGGGATCGAGCCGCATCGCCCGGGCGCCCTTGTCCGCGACCAGGCCGGTCAGCTCGTTGCGGCTGGTGACCAGCACGAAGCTGCCCGGTCCGCCGGGGAGGAGAGGCCACACCTGATCGACCGAGCTGGCATTGTCCAGGACGACCAGCATCCGCCGGCCATCGGTGACGGAGCGATACAAGCCGACCAGGCTGTCCAGGTCGGCCGGCATGTCCGTGCCCGGGATGTCGAAGGCCCGCAGGACGTACGCCAGCGCCTGCTCCGCCGTGACCGCGGCGCGGCGATGGTATCCACGCAGGTCGACCCAGAGTTGGCCGTCCGGGAAGCGGTCCGCGATGCGTCGGGACCAGTGCCCCGCCAGCGCCGTCTTGCCGACACCCGCCATCCCGGTCACCACCAGGATCGTCGAGCGGCCCGGGTCCGCCTCCTGCTCGTCGAGCAGCGCGTGCAGACGGCTGATCTCACCGGCGCGGCCGGCGAAGCCGCTGACCTCGGCGGGAAGCTGCCGTGGGACCGCCGGAACCGGCGCCGGGCCGGGTCCGGCCACGGCATCTCCGGCAAGGATCCTCGCGTGCAATTCGCGCATCTCCGCCCCGGGCTCGATGCCGAGCTCCTCGGCCAGCTGCCGCCGCATCAGGTGATACCGGGCGAGCGCATCGGCTCGGCGGCCGCTGGCATCCAGAGCTGTGATCAGCTGGATCCAGAGCTTCTCGCGCAGCGGCTGCGCCGCGGTCAGCTCCACCAGCTCATCGACCGCCTCCGCATGCCGGCCGTCCCGCAGGCTCAGGTCGATCCGCCGCTCGATCGCCTGCAGCCGCTGCTCGCCGAGGTGGTGCCCGTACTTCCGGTGCAGGAAGTCGGAGGGGACGTCGGCGAATGCTTCACCGCGCCACAAGCTGGTGGCATCGGCCAAGGCCGCCCGCTCCCCGACCGGGTCCGACCGGTGCGCCGCGAGATCCGCGCGGGCCAGCAAACCGTGGAACCGCTTGACATCGACGGACTCCGCGGGAACATCAGCGCGGTAGCCGTCAGTGCCGGTAATGATCACTTGGCCTGCTCCGGCGTCCGCCAGGACCGCCCGCAGGCGGGTGACCCACAACTGCAACGCCCGACGCGGGTTGTCCGGCGTACGAGAACCCCAGATCGCGTCGATCAGCTCCGCAACCGGCACCAGCCGGCCGGGTTCGAGTAGCAGTGAAGCGAGCAGGATCCGCGACTTCGGAGACCGGACCAGCACATGCTCCCCGCCGACCCGAACGTCCAACGGCCCGAGCAACCCGAACTCGATGTCCACCAATCCCCCCACGCGACGCCCGGCAGCCTTCCGCCTTCCTGGAACGGGGATATGGGCGGGCGCACCACAGACGATACGCACAGAAGGACCCCACGGCGCCCGTCGCGACCGCCATGAAGCCGATGTGAAGCCGACCTCGGCACGTCGCTCCAATATGGATGTGAGCGAGGAACCCAGTGCCGCACATGCGGCTACGAGCGTGAGCCGAAACTGACCGGCGCCGTCACCCCTGCCCCCGTTGGGTATTCTTGGAACAAGTCAAAACTTAGAGCGCCTCCAAGTTCAAGTCAACGCGGATATGGAGGACCGGTGGGGCTGCGCGAGATCAAGAAGGAGCAGACCAGAGAGCGGATCGCCGCAGCGGCGTGGCGGCTGTTCGCCGATCGCGGCTTCGACCAGGCGACCGTCGCTGATGTCGCCCGGGAAGCAGAGGTGTCGCTCGCCACCGTCTTCAACTACTTCAACAGCAAGGAAGAACTGTTCTACCGTCCGCTGGAGGCGTTCGGCACGCGCCTGATCGACGCGATCCGCACCCGGGACGCCGGCGAACCGGTGCTGGCGGCATTTCGCCGCTTCCTGAGCGAAAGCACAGGCCTGCTCGCGAGGATCGAAGCCGGCGATCCGGAGGCGATGCGGCAAGCGCACACGGTCAACCGGGTCATCGCCGACAGCCCCGCGCTACAGGCTCGCGAACGGCAAGCCCTCGCCCGGACCACGGACGACCTGGCGGTTCTCCTTGCCGACGAGAACGGCACGAAAATCGACGACGTGCACGCGTACGTGGTCGCGAACGCTCTCATGGGTGTGCACCGCGCGCTGGTGGAACACGTACGCCGCCGCATTCTCACCGACGACCACCCCACCGACCTGGCGGCAGACGTCCGCAACCTCGCCGGGCACGCCTTCGCGCTCCTGGAACAAGGGCTCGGCGACTACGCCCCGAAACCTGAGAACTGAGACCGCGGTACGCCCGGACGGTGACCCGCGAACTGGCCGAGCTCGCTTCGCCACCGTTAGTCCAGGGCCGCCAGTTCCGCGGCGGTGAGGCGCAGGGCGCCGGCGGCCACGTTCTCGATCAGGTGGTCGGGGCTGCCGGTGCCCGGGATCGCCAGCAGGTGTGTGCCGCGGTGCAGCGTCCAGGCCAGGCGCACCTGGGCCGGCGTCACACCGCGGGCCCGGGCGATCGTGTCCACCGCGTCGCTGGCCGCGACGCCGCCTGACTCGCGGGCGTCGCCTGCGATCGCGAAGAACGGGACGAACGCGATCCCCTGCTCCCCGCACGTCCGCAACAGCTCGTCGGAGCGGCGCAGGTGCAGGCCGTACTGGTTCTGCACGCAGACCACCGGCCCGATCGCCTGGGCCTGTGGCAGGTGCTCCGGGCGGATGTTGGACAGGCCCAGGTGCCGGATCAACCCCGCCGCGCGCAGGTCGGCGAGCGCGCCGAAATGCTCCGCCACCGAGGTCAGGCCGTGCTGCCGCAGGTTGACGACGTCCAGATGGTCCCGGCCCAGTTGGCGCAGGTTCTCCTCCACCTGCCCGCGCAGCTGGTCGGGCCGGGCCAGCGGCAACCACTCACCAGACGGGTCACGGCCCGGTCCGACCTTCGTGACGATCACCAGATCCGCCGGGTACGGCGAGAGCGCCCGGTTGATCAGTTCGTTGGCCGACCGCAGCGCGGAGAAGTAGAAGGCCGCGGTGTCGATGTGGTTGACGCCCAGCTCGTACGCGCGACGCAGCACACCGACGGCCTGGTCCCGGTCGCGCGCGGGTAGCCGCATGGCGCCGAAGCCCAGCCGGTTGACGGTCAGGTCGCCGCCCAGCGTCCACGTACCCGATGAAGCGGCGTTGATCTCTGCGGTCACCTGAGCGATCTTGTCAGGGCGGTCGGCGCGGTCAGGCCAGCGGGGTCAGGTGGGGGTCGAGCTCCGGTGTCGGGGACGCGACCCGCTCCGTCGGCGGCTCGTAGGCCGCCACGCCACCACCCCGGCGCTTCGCCACGTACATGGCGATGTCGGCGGTCCGGAGCAGCTCGCCCGCACCGGCGTCGGCCAGGTGCGTGCCGCTCACGCCGATGCTGACACCGAGCCGGATCTGGGTGTCGCCGAGGTGCGACGGGCACGTCACGGCGACGTGTATCCGCCACGCGAGGTCCGCGGCCTCGACGAGCGTCGCGCCGGGCAACAGGATCGCGAACTCGTCGCCGCCCAGGCGGGCCAGCACCTGGGTCGGGCCCAGCACCACCTTGATGCGCTCGGCGGTCTGGGCCAGCACCTGGTCGCCGGCCGCGTGGCCGACGCTGTCGTTGACCTCCTTGAAACCGTCGAGGTCGAGCAGCAGCAGCGAGGCGGGCGCGGTGAGGGCCTCGAGGTGCTCGTACAACGCCCGCCTGTTCGGCAGGCCCGTCAGGTCGTCGGTCCGCGCCTGCTGGTAGACGTCTCGCAAGTCGCGCAGCTCCCTGAAGGTCAGGCTCGCCCGGCCGAACGCGGCGAGCACACATGCCACGGCCAGCGCGCTGCTGAGCACCGGCAACCGTCCTGATTGGCCGATCGCCAGCAGCAGCACGCTGCTGAACGCGAAGAACGCCGGCACGGCCAGCGCCGTCCAACCCACGACGGACGGCGTGGCCGCGGTGCCGGTGCGGCGCCGGGTCGGCGTGACCGCCGCGGGCGCGAACGCCAGCGCGATGGGCAGCGCGAGCGTGACCACGACGAGGTAGCCGGGTTCAGCGAGGGAGCCGTCGACATGGCCGAGCAGCGCGAAGCCCTCGGCGATGCTGGCGGCGCCGAACCCGGCCACCACGAGCGCGTGGGTCCGGTCGAGGCGGCGACCACCGATGGTGCCGCCGATGACCACGTGCAGGATCAGGACGAGATAGACCAGCACGCCGGCCAGATGCTCGCCGGCGCCGTCGCCCTTGCCGGGATCGCCGACGCAGGCGAGCGCGGCGATGCCCAGGCCGGCGACGACCCCGTCGAGCCAGATGCCGCGGTTGAATATCGGCCGGTCCGAGCGCAGTAACAGGCCGACGAACAGGTAGAACAGCACCAGGCCCAGGTCGGCCAGGGTCTCGGTGGCCATGGTGTGCACCGGTTCGCCCCGCGCGGCGGGCGCCAGCCCGGCCCACATCGTGCCGGCGAGCTGCGCGGTGGTCGCGATACCCGCGACCAGCCAGGCCGCCCGTCGCGGTCGGCCCGGCCGCGCACGGCCGACGCAGATGACCACGCAGACGACGAACGGCACGGCGACGAGAGGCAAGGTGATCGCCGTGTCGTAAGCCCCGGCCGCCGTCATCAGGCCCAGCACCAGCAGGGCAACGACGGCGGATGCGCGGAGAGCGCGTTCCACGCGGGACATATTGAGCATCTTCCTCGCGTGCACGCGTATGCCGCAAGAGCAAATGCACGTGCAAATGCGCCTGGTCTCAACCAGGGGTCGTTGAACGCTGCACAATCGCCAGTCGCGAATGTGGACATTCCACACCCGACGGTCACCTGTACGTGCATCTTCCCGTGAGAATGCACGTGCATTAGGCTGTCGCCGCCGGGGAAGTCACTCCCCAACGTACGGATGCGAAGGTGACCATGAAGATCAGCAATGGCGTCGCGGCGACCGACCTCAGCGACGTGACCTGGACGAAGAGCCGCTACAGCGGCGCACAGGGCAACTGCGTCGAGCTGGCCCGCCTGGCCGACGGCGCGGTCGCGGTGCGCAACTCCCGCGACCCGCGCGGCCCCGCGCTGGTGTTCACGCCGGCCGAGATGACGGCCCTGTTCGCGGGCGTCCGCGACGGCGAGTTCGACCACATCGTCGACTAGGCCCCGGTTCGGATCTGGGCCCAGATCCGAAACAGGGCCTGGACCGAGCCGATCGAACATGGACCGGTAACCGGGGCGTCACGTACGCTACCGGGGTCTCGTCAAGGCGACCCATGGCGAGCGATCGCCGACCCGAGGACAGACATGACCGCCCCGGACGCCGCCGCCGGCCCCACGGCACGACGGATTGTCGTGGGCGCGCACCTGCGGCGGCTCCGCGAGGCGGCGGGCGTGTCCAGAGAGGACGCCGGCTACCACGTCCGGGGCTCCGCCTCGAAGATCTCCCGCATGGAGCTTGGCCGGGTCGGTTTCAAGGAACGCGACATCTCCGACCTGCTGACGTTGTACGGCGTGGTCGACGAGGCGCAGCGCGAGCCGCTGCTGACGCTGGCCCGCGACTCGCGCTCCGACGGCTGGTGGCACCGTTACGACGACGTGCTGGAGAGCTGGTTCGGCACCTACGTCGGTCTCGAGGAGGCCGCCACCACGATCCGGGCGTACGAGGTGCAGTTCGTGCCCGGCCTGCTGCAGACCGCCGACTACACCCGTGGTCTGGTGCTCTCGGGCCTGCCGGACGTCCCACCGCCCGAAGTGGACAAACGTGTCAAGTTGCGCCTCGAACGGCAGCGGATCCTCGACCGCACGCCGCCCGCCACGTACTGGGTGGTGATGGACGAGGCGGCCCTGCGCCGCCCGGTCGGCGGCCGCGCGGTCATGCAGGCCCAGCTGCAGCACCTGCTTGACGTCGCCGAGCGCCCGAACATCACGATCCAGGTGATGCCGCTGCGCCGCGGCACCCACACGGCCGACGGCGGCGCGTTCAGCATGCTGCGGTTCGCCGATCCGGACCTGCCGGACGTCGTCTACGTCGAGCAACTCGTCAGCGCGCTCTACCTCGACAAGCCGGAGCACGTGGAGCGCTACCGCCAGGCGATGGAGCGGCTGACCGTCGCGGCGCTGTCGCCCGGCGACACCACCGAGTTCCTCGAACGCCTGCTGAAGTCCTAGCGCGGGCTAACCTGGACCGGTGAGTCCAGAAAGCCGCACCTTGACGCGGAAGGGTCTCGCCACCCGCCGGCGGATCATCGAGGGCGCGGCGGCCGAGATC
This sequence comes from Asanoa sp. NPDC050611, assembly GCF_040654855.1. NCBI lineage: Bacteria > Bacillati > Actinomycetota > Actinomycetes > Micromonosporales > Micromonosporaceae > Asanoa > Asanoa sp. NPDC050611. Next base: position 1,680 of record NZ_JBFAIU010000329.1, on the reverse strand, counting down.
CGGGAGCGCGGCATCGCCGAGACCACGCTCGACGACGTCCGGGCGCGCACCCGCACCAGCAAGAGCCAGCTCTTCCACTACTTCCCCGAGGGAAAGGACGAGCTGCTGCTCGCGGTCGCCCGCTACGAGGCCGACCGCGTGCTCAGCGACCAGCAGCCCCAGCTCGGCGACCTCACGTCCTGGCCGGCTTGGGTGGCGTGGCGCGACCGGGTCGTCGAGCGCTACCTGAGCCAGGGGATGGACTGTCCGCTCAGCGGCGTGATCGCCCAGCTCGGCCGGACGACGCCCGGGGCGGCGGCGGTAGTGTCCGAGCTGATGCGCCAGTGGCAGGGCGAGATCGCGGCGGGCATCCGGCACATGCAGGGGATCGGCGAGATCGACTCCGGGCTCGACGCGGACCGCTCGGCGGCCGCCCTGCTCGCGGGGATCCAGGGCGGCGTCTTGGTGATGCTCGCCACCGGGCAGATCGACCACCTGGAGGCCGCGCTGGACATGGGCCTCGAGAATTTGCGACGCTGAGGCTGTTCTGGACTTGCGGGTCCAATTTTGGCGACGCACCTTGGTGCCCATGAATGACTACTACCTGCTGGGCCGCTCCGGGCTCCGGGTGAGCCGGCTGGCACTGGGCACGATGAACTTCGGCACCGGCGGCTTCCACGCCGCCTACGGCAAGACCGCCGCGGAGGCAGAGCCGATCTTCCGGCGGTACGTCGAGGCCGGCGGCAACCTGGTCGACACCGCGGACTTCTACACCGCCGGGGAGAGCGAGTCGATCCTCGGGAAGCTGATCCATGGCGTGCGCGATCGCCTGGTGTTGACCAGCAAGTTCACCAACACGGTCGACGCGACGGACCCCAACGCCGGCGGCAACGGCCGCAAGCACATGATCCGGGCCGTCGAGGCGTCGCTGCGCCGGCTCGGCACGGACCACCTCGACCTCTACCTGCTGCACACCTGGGACCGGATCACGCCGGTCGAGGAGGTCGTGCGGACGTTCGACGACCTGGTCCGGGCGGGCAAGATCCGTTACGCGGGCCTGTCCGACGTGCCCGCCTGGTACGCCGCCCGCGCGCAGACCTACGCCGAGGCGCACGCGCTGACCCCGATGGTCACCGTGCAGCTGCCGTACTCCCTGGTGGCCCGCGACATCGAGGCGGAGTTCCCGGCGATGGCGCAGACGCTGGGCCTGGGGCTGACGGCGTGGAGCCCGATCGGCGGCGGCCTGCTCACCGGCAAGTACCGGCGCTCGGGTTCCGGGCTGTCCGGCGAGGGCCGGCTCGGCGGCCAGCGCGCGGTCAGCGACCGTGAGTGGCAGGTCATCGAGGAACTGGAGAAGGTGGCGGCCGAGGTCGGGCGGACCATGGCCCAGGTGGCGGTCAACTGGGTCGCGACGCAGCCGGCGGTCGGCTCGGTGATCGTCGGCGCGAGCAGCGTCGCGCAGCTCGACGGCAACTTGGCGGCGCTGGACTTCGAGATCCCGGCCGAGCTGCGGGCCCGCCTCGACGCGGTCTCCGCGCCGACCCTCGGGCCGCCGTACTCGATGTTCACGCCCGAGTACCAGTCCTGGATCGTCAGCCCGGGCCTCGGCATCGGCGACAAGCCGGCGGGCTATCACCCTCCAGTGTGGAACGCGGCCTGAGGGCGCCGTGCCCCCAGGCCGCGTCCGGGTTTCAGGTGCCG
>NZ_JBFAIU010000328.1:0-8411 GCF_040654855.1 Asanoa sp. NPDC050611 | reverse complement strand
GTCGCCTGGCAGGTGGTTTCGGGACTTGTGCTGTTATCGCTTCCAGCGATTCGCGGATTCCGACACGTCGTCGCCGCGCTGGTCGGCGTGGTGCTCGTCACCGTCGCCGTGCAACTGCGCGGGCGGCCGGCCCACGCGGCCGCCCGCGCCCGCTGGGACCGCGCGGTGATCGCCGGCAGCGCGCTGGCCGCCGTCGGCTGGGGTGCACTGCTCGGCGGGCTGCTCCAGGGCCTGCCCCTGGACGCGGCCGGGCACGTCGCCGGCATCGGCCACCTGGCGACGCCGTTCGTCGCCGCGACCGCGATCACACTGGTGACGCTGGTCGCAGTGCACGGCGCCACGTTCCTCGCCCTGCGGATGCCGGTCGACGAGCGCCGGGCCGGGCTGGTCCGGCGGCTCGTGCCGGTCGCGTTGGGCGCGGTCACCCTCGCCACGGCGCTCGGGCTGCTCTCCGCCGACGTGCGCGCGGCGGCCGGCCGCTGGGCCCTCGCGCCCCTGCTGCTCCTGGTGTTGGCCCTGCTCGCGGCCCGGTCGTTGGCCGCACGCCGCCCGGGCTGGGCGTTCGTCGCCAGCTCCCTTGCGCTGGTGGCGACCGTCCTGGTGGTCGGCCTCGGCCGCTACCCGGCTGCGTTGGTGTCGACGGTCGACCCCGCCGCGACGCTGACCGTGGCCGAGGCCGCCGCGGCGCCCTCCACGTTGGGGCTACTCAGCTGGGTGGCCGTCCCGTTCATTCCGGTCCTTATAGGCTTCCAGGCGATGTGCTGGTGGGTGTTCCGCGGCCGGATCGACGGCAAGGCGCCGGTTTACTGGTGAGCCGCCGACCGTTCGACCCGCGGTTGCTGCGCCGGGTGCCTGCCACCCGGCGCCACATCGCCGTGCTCGGGTTGACCGGCACGGCGACCGCGGTCGTGGTCGTGCTCCAGGCCACAGCGCTCGCGGCGGTGCTCGCCGCGGCCGCCGGCGGGCGGCTCGACCGCACCGCCCTCGGCCTGTTCGTCGCCCTGGTCGCGGTGCGCGCGGGGCTGGCCTGGGCGCAGGGCGCGGTCACCGCGTGGAGCGCCGCCGCGGTCAAGGAGGCTCTCCGGGTCGAGCTGCTGGGCTCGGTCACCCGCCGCGACCCCGCCTGGCTCGCCGGGCAGCGCGGCGGCTCGCTGGCCACGCTCGCCGGCCGTGGCCTCGACGGGCTCGACGCCTATTTCACCGGCTACCTGCCGCAGCTCGTGCTCGGCGTCACCATCCCGATCGCCGTGCTGGCCCGGCTCGTGTTCGCCGACTGGACGTCCGCGGTGATCGTCGCCGTCACGATCCCGCTGATCCCGATCTTCGGCGCGCTGGTCGGCTGGCAGGCGCAGGCCGCGACCGAACGGCAGTGGCGGCGGCTGTCCCGGCTCGGCGGCCACTTCCTCGACATGCTGACCGGGCTGCCGACCCTGCGCGCGTTCGGCCGGGCCTCGGCCCAGGTCGACGTGGTCCGGCGGATGGCCGACGCGCACCGCGCCGCCACGATGAAGACCCTGCGCATCGCGTTCCTGTCGGCTCTCGTGCTGGAGCTCGTCGCGACGATCTCGGTGGCGCTCGTCGCGGTGCCGGTCGGACTGCGCCTGCTCTCGGGCGGCATCACGCTGCAGGTGGCGCTGCTGGTGCTGCTGCTGACGCCGGAGGCGTACCTGCCGTTGCGGGCCGCCGGCACCAAGTTCCACGCGAGCCTCGAAGGGCTGACCGCGCTGGACGAGGCCCTCTCCGCGCTGCCGGATGACGACTCGCGGACGCCCGGGACGATCGCGCCCCGGCTCGGGCCGATCGTCCTCGACCAGGTGACCGTGGCGTACGAGCGGACGACCGCCCTGCGCGACGTCTCCCTGACGATCCAGCCGGGCGAGCGGGTGGCGATCGTCGGCCCGTCCGGCGCCGGCAAGAGCACCCTGCTCGCTCTGCTGCTCGGTTTCGTCGCGCCGTCCGCCGGCCAGGTGCGGGTCGGCGGCGTCGACCTGGCCACCGCCGACCTCGCCGCCTGGCGCCGCGAGGTCGCCTGGGTGCCACAGCGCGCGCACCTGTTCGCCGGCACCGTCGCCGACAACGTGCGGCTCGGCGCGCCCGCCGACGCCGACCTCGACAAGGCGGCGACGGCCGCGGCGCTGCACGAGGTGGTCGACGCCCTCCCCGAGGGTTGGGAGACCATGCTGGGCGAGCGGGGGTACGGGCTGTCCAGCGGTCAACGGCAACGCATCGCGCTGGCCCGGGCGTTCCTCCGCGAACACGCGGGCCTGGTGCTCCTCGACGAGCCGACCGCCCGGCTCGACGCCGCCTCCGAAGCCGCCGTTGTCGAGGCGACGCTCACGCTGCTCGCCGGGCGCACGGGCGTCTTCGTCGCACACCGGCCGGCGCTGCTCGCGGTCGCCGACCGGGTGCTGCGGGTCGAGGACGGCGTGGTGACCGAGCTGGCTCCCGCCGGGGTGGGTGGTTGACGTGACCGTCGCCGAACGCACCGTCCTGACCGTCGCCCGACCCTGGCTCGGCCGCCTCGTCGGTGCCGGGCTGCTGGCCGCCGGCACCGAGCTGGCCGGGCTCGCGCTGATGGCGACCGCGACCTGGCTGTTGATCACCGCCGCCGGTCAACCGCCGGTCGCCGCCCTGACGGTGGCCATCGTCGCGGTCCGCACGCTGGCGATCGCCCGCGGCGTGCTGCGCTACACGGAGCGGCTCGCCGGCCACGACGCCGTGCTGCGGATCATCACGGAGGTCCGCGCGCGGATCTTCGCGACGCTCGCGACACGGCCGTCCCGCGCCACGGACCGGTCCGGCGACGCGCTCAGCCGTCTGGTGTCCGATGTCGACGCCGTCCAGGACCTGCTGCTCCGCGTGCTGGTGCCGGGCGCCGCCGCCGGGCTCGTCGCGGTGCTGGCGGTGGCCGGCGCCGCGGCGGTGAGCCCGCCGGCCGCGCTGCCGCTCGCGGCCGGGCTGCTGCTCGCCGGCATCGCGCTGCCCGCACTGGCCTCGGCGCTGACCCGGCGCACCGCGGCCCGGGTCGCGCCGCTGCGCGGGGCCCTCGCCGTCGACGCGATCGACCTGACCGCCGGCGCGGCCGACCTCGCCGCCTTCGGTGCCACCGACGCCGCGCTCGCCAAGGCCGGCGGCCGGGCCGCCGAGCTGGCCAGGCTGGAACGGCGCCTGGCGCTGGTCGGCTGGGCCGTCGACGGCGCCGGCGTCCTGCTCGCCGGTGCCACGGCGGCCGTGGTCGTGCTCACCGCGCTGCACGCCGGCACGTCGGGCACGCTGGTCGGCGTGCTGGCGGTCGGCACCATCGCCGCGGTCGAGTCGGCGCTGGCCCTGGTGGGGGCGGCCCGGCAGCGTACGCAGCTCGACTCGGCCCTGGTCCGGGTCGCCGCCCTGCTCACGGCGCCCACCGACGCCGGTGACCCGCCGGCGGCCGGCGAGCCCGGCCTCGACCACGTCTCGGTCACCTACCGGGCGGGCGCGGCGCCCGCGCTCCACGGCGTGACGCTGCGCCTGCCGCCGGGCCGGAAGGTAGCGGTGGTCGGGCCGAGCGGCGCGGGCAAGAGCACGCTGCTCGGGGTGCTGGCCGGCGCGGTCACGCCGGACGCCGGCCAGGTCACGGGCGCCGGCGACCCGCACCGGGTGGGCGGGCTGTTCGCCGACGCGCACGTCTTCCACGCCCCGGTCCGCGACAACCTGCTGCTCGCCCGCCCGGACGCCACCGACGCGGAGCTGGCCGCGGCGGCCGCGCCGGCCGGCTTCCTCGACTGGGTGCGGGACCAGCCCGCCGGCTGGGACACCGAGGTCGGCGAGGACGGCGGCCAGCTGTCCGGCGGCCAGCGCCAGCGGCTGCTGCTGGCCCGGGCGCTGCTGTTGCGTCCCGAGGTGCTCGTGCTCGACGAGCCGACCGAAGGGCTCGACCCGGGCGCCGCGGACGCCGTGCTGGCCGCCGTGGTCGCCGCCACACCGGGCGCCCTCGTGCTGGTCACCCACCGGCTGGCCGGGCTCGCCGCGTTCGACGAGATCCTGGTGCTGGACTCGGGCCGCGTGGTCGACCGCGGCCGCCACGCCGACCTGGTCGGCCGCCCGGGCTGGTACCGCGACCAGTGGCAGACCCAGCAGGCCGACGAACGCGGCTATCTCGCCTTAGGGGCCGGCACCTGAGGTTTCCCAGGGTTCCTGGGTGGCAGGGTGTAGGCATGCCCGCGGCCAGCCTTGTCGACCAGCACATCCAGCGGCTCGACCGGGCGCTGTCCGGGCCGCCCGCGCTCAAGCGGCGCATGCTGACCGAGGCCCGGGACGGGCTCGACGACGCGGTGCGCGACCTGTGCGACGCCGGCCAGCCGCCGGCCGCGGCGGCGCGCCAGGCGGTCGACGAGTTCGGCGCCGTCGACGAGGTGGCCCCCGCCTTCCAGGCGGAGTTGGCCGCCTCCGCCGCCCGCGTGGTGGGGCTGCGGGTGCTCGCGGTGTTCGCGGTCTCGGCGATCTGCAGCGACCTCATGTGGCAGGGCGCGCCGTGGACCGGCCCGCAGCCGCCACTGGGTTACCTGGTGCTGTCCCAGGGCGTCGACTGGCTGGGCAAGGTGGCGATCGCCGTCGCCCTGCTCGGCAGCGTCGGGCTCTGGCTCGCGACCCGCCGGGGCCACCACGTGCCCCCGACGTTGCTGCGCGGGGCGTTGCTGACCCTGGTCGGGGTGATCTCGCTGGTCGCGGTCAGCGGGATCGCGCTCTACAGCTGGTCGGCCGGCATGTGGGAGACCGCCCTGACCTGGCCGCCGATGATCGCCGGTGGGCTGGCGATGACGACGGCGGCCATCTGGATCGGCCGCGCGGCGGCGACCGGGCTCGGGGCCGCCCGGCTGACTACGACTCCGCGCCGAGGAAACGGCCCACTGTCGAGCTGAACTCGGTCCAGTTGGCCCGCTCGCCGGCCAGTGCGCGACGGCCCGCGTTGGTCAGCTCGTAGGTGCGGCGCTCGCGGCCGTTGACCGTGCTCCAGGTGCTGTCGACGAAACCGGCCCGCTCGAGCCGGCGCAGCGCCGGATAGACGGTGCCCGTCGGCAGGTTGAGCGAGCCGCCGCTGCGGGCCTTGAGTGCCTCGATGACGGCGTAGCCGTGCAGTGGGCCGCCCTCGAGCACCGACAGCAGCAGCGCGTCGAGATGGCCGTGCAGCGCCTGCGCCTTCATAGGTAGGAAGACTACTAGTGAGGAAGCCGCGACGCCAGGAACCCGCCACCCCGGGGTGCGGTCGATGCCGGGCGCGGGAGCACACTAGTGTGTTCGTGCGCGAGGTCACCAAACAAACCACTCCCGGAGGTCAGCGTGGCGCGCCAGCCCAACCGGTCCAAGGCCAAGTCGCCGTCCCCGGACGAGCCCGCGGCCGAGGTCGAGGAGACCACGACCGGCACCGGTGCGGCTGAGGCGGCCGAGTCCGCTGCGGCGGCTGAGCCCGCCGAGGCGGTCGCCGACGACGACCCGCACGAGGACGACCCGGACGACGACGGCCCGCACGACGACGAGTCGGGCGTGGACCCGGCCGACCAGCGCGCGTTCTGGGACGAGGTGCGGATCGACCCGGTCGAGATCGCGCTGCCCGCAGGCACCGGCTTCACGCTGCGGGCCTACCGGATGTCCAACGAGCTGACCCCCACCGACACGTCGGACCGCGAAGACGACGACCTGTTCGCCGCCCGCGCCCGGCAGGACGCCGAGGAGGACGAGGACCTCTTCACCGACGAGGAACTCGCCGAGCAGGCCGAGGCCGCCGGCCGCGAGGAGCGCCGCAAGGCTCGCGACGCGGACGACGAGGACGAGGACCTCGAAGAGGCCGAGGAGCCCGCCGCGGCGGCCACGGACGACGAGGACGAGGAAGAAGAAGAGGAAGAGGAGGAGGCGGCCGAGGAGGTCCCCGTCTTCCTCACCCACCGCGGCAAGCTGCTGCTCTTCCGCAGCGCCGAGGGTCTCGTCAGCTTCATCCGGTCCGGGGCGCCGCACGACCTCGCCCAGGTCGACACCTGGACCACGCTGGCCGAGCGGGTGGAGCCGGTCAACGTGGCACCGCTCGACGAGGACTCCTACGAGCTCGACCTCGTGGTGGAGAACCTGCGTGGCGGCCACGACAGCTGGGACCCGCCGCTGATCATCGAGGCCGGGGAGGTCGCGCGGGACCTCTCGTACGCGTTGCGCCTGCCTGCGGTGCTCGACATGCTGTCACCGGGGTCCAGTCTCGACGACCTGGACGAAGCCCTGCGTGGCGTGGTCGACGGCGGCATCGGCGGCTTCATGGCACGGCGGCGACTCCGAAAAATCGGGGCACAAACGGCAAGTTTGGGCTGGCGCACGATTATCGGCAAGATCTCTGCCGCTGTGGACTGGCGCGACTGACCCCTAACCAGGGACCATCAGTCCTTGGCACACGAGATGTGCCCGGGGAGGAGGACGACACCGTGGCGCTCGTGCGGGTGTACTGCGGTCTCGCATCAGCGGAACCGACGGGTCGGCCGGCGACTGCCGGCACAGGTCTGACGGCTGCCGTTGTCGACGACGCCGGGCGGTTGCTCGACGTCTGCGAGATCACCGACGACCCGGCGGGTTACGCCGAGCTCGGCGCGTTGCTCGCCGAACGGGCCAACGGCCCCGGTTCGGCCGCCATCGCCGCCGACAGCGACGACCACGAGGTGACGTCCCTGCTCTCCGCCGCCGGCCGGCCCCTGGCCATCGCCGACGACGACGCCGTCGACGACTTCGCCGAGCGGTTCGCCGATGACGAGTCGCTCGAGGAGATGGAGTCCCCCGCCGCCGAACGCCGCGCGGTCGGCCTCGCCCGCGCGCTGCAGGCGGGTGCCATCTTCGCCATCGGGCTGCCGGTCCCCCGCGACCTCGCCCCCTACCGGCCGATCCTGGCCGCGCACTCGGCACTCGCCGGCGGCCGGCACTCCGCCGCCGCGACGCTGCGCGAGGTGCTGCGCGAGCTCTACCCCGCCGCGCTGCGCGCCTACTCCGACCCGGCCGAGCCGCTGACCCTCGCGGTCCTCGACGCGCTGCCGGAGCCCGGCATGGTGTCCGGCGCCGCCGCCCGCGGCCGTGACCTGCCGCCGGCCGCCGAGGCGGTCGCCAAGCGGCTGACCACCGCCGGCGTCGGTGACGAGGCGACGGTCCGCGAGGCGATCACCGCGCTGCGGGTCGCCATCTCCGAGACCCCGCGCCGCGGCACCGTCAACAAGGCGCTCGCCAGCGCGTCGGCCGACGCCGTGCGCCAGGCCGTCGCCGCGGTGCGCTCCTGCGACGAAGGCTGCGCCGCCCTGGTGGCCACGCTGGCCGCCCGCACGACCCCGGCCCCCGTCACCGCCGTGCCGCGTCGGCCCGCGCGCCGGGCCTCGGAGCCCGAGACCGAGGCGACGACCGCCACGCCCGCCGGGCTGCATGCGCTGCCGCTTCCCCTGCCCGAGCGCACCGGCCGCCGGCACCGCCCCGAGCCGGCCGCGGCGGCCACCACGCCCCGTGCGCTGACCACCCCGCCGGTCGCGCCGGCACCGGTGACTCCGCCACCGACCGCGCCCACCCCGGTCTCCACGACCGCCGCCGCTCCGTTCGCCGAGCCGCCGGCGGCCGCCCAGGCCGATCCGCAGCGAGCTGGCAACCAGTCCCGGCCGCCGAACGCGCCGCGCCTTCCCGCCGCCTCGCGCTCCGCGGCCCGGGCGACCGAGCCGCGCACCCCGACCCGGTCCGAGTCGCGCGCCGCGGCCCGCTCGGTGGAGCCGCGCACGCCGATCCCGCCGCGCACGCCGGTCCGCTCGCAGGAGCCGCCGGCGATGCCGACGATGCCGGCCGCGACCACGCCGGCCGCGCTCAACGCGCCAACGCCGGCCGGTGGCACGCCGATGCCGTCGCGCAGCCCGGGCCACGCCTGGTCGACCGGCTTCGACGGGACGAGCCGCTACGAGCAGCCGCGCATGCCCGAGCAGCCCCGCCTGCCCGAGCCGCCGCAGCTGCCGAAGCCGGCCACGTTGCAGCCGCCGACCCCGGTGGCACCGGCCGCGTCCGCGACGCCGCTGCCCGGCCGGCCGGTTTCCGGCGGCCCGGCCAACAAGCCGGTCTCCGTGCCGCCCCCGCCGCCGGGCATCACCCCGATCCCCGCGCAGCGGCCGACGATCCCGCCGGCGGAGGCCGGTGAGCCGTTCCGGGCCACGCTGACCAACGCCGCGCTCCACTCGGCCCGCGCCGAGCGCAAGCGCCCGACGGTGATCCCGCCGCGGACCAACGGCCGTGGTGCCCCGACACCGCCGCCGGAGCCGCCGGTCACCGGCTTCCAGGCCACGGACCTCAGCGTCCCGGTGCCCGCGCCGCGGCCCGAGCCGGGCGCGCGGGCCAACTGGCCGCTCGTCGACAACACGTCCGACGAGCGGGCCAACGGCGAG
>NZ_JBFAIU010000327.1:0-8483 GCF_040654855.1 Asanoa sp. NPDC050611 | reverse complement strand
GTTCGTCGCGGCCGCCTCCGCCGACGACCCCGCGCTGACCAACGCAATCGGCTACGCCATCCCCGGCGCCATCTTCTTCCTCATCGCCGCCATTCCCCCGAGGGCGGCCACCACGGCCACCAGGGCGGGCCATCCCACCAGCAGGCTGATCTGGTGCTGGGTGCTCAACCAGTGCCAGATGTCGCCCCACCAGCCCTGCCAGGTGATCAGCGCACCGAGCAGGCCGAAGACCAGGATCGCGGCGGCACCGGTGGCGAACAGGCCGTTGGTGCCGAAGCGCACGAACCAGATCGCCACGAACATCGTGACGAAGTTCAGGAAGAGCAGCGGCGCCGCGTACACGGCGATCTGCAGGAGTCCATTGGAGACATCGATGTACGGCACCCGGAAGAAGTGCAGCCCGATCCCGAACCCGTTGGTGCCGCCCTCGATCAGGTTCAGGATGTAGAGCAGCACCCCGTAGAGGATCGCCTGCGCGACGTTGACCAGCACGGTCGCCACGTAGAACGTGCGGCGGGTGACGCCCATCCCGAGCGCGAACGGGAAGATCTGGCTGATCGACACGGCCGCCGCGATCGCGGACACGACGTAGAGGCTGGACAGGCCGCCGGTGCTGGTCTTGCCCGGCGCCGCCTCGTCGATCGAGGCGAAGATCAGGATGTTGACGAGCAACGAGATGGCCATGATGGCCCACGGCCAGATGAACTGGTTCCACCAGACCACCGTGTGCAGCCGGGTGACGGCGAGAATGCGGTTCATCGGGCGGCGTTCCTTTCCATCGTCAGGCGCACGACGGCCTGCTGGAGCGAGACCGGCTCCAGGTCGATCCCGAGCTTCTTGGCGCGCAGCCGCTCGGCGTTGTCGAACGAGCCGCGCAGCGTGACCCGGACCGTGCCGCCGAGCTGTTCCCGGTGCAGCACCTCCCGGTCGGCCGCGAACTCGTCGACCACGGCCCCCGGGCCGGTCGCGTCCATCACCTCGCCGCGCAGTTCCTCGCTGGGCGCGTCGAGCAGCAGCCTGCCCTTGTCGAGCAGCAGCACGTGCTCGATCAGGTCGGCGACCTCGTCGATCAGGTGGGTGGAGAGCACGACCGTGCGCGGGTGCTCGGCGTAGTCGGCCAGCAGCCGGTCGTAGAAGAGCTGCCGGGCCACGGCGTCGAGACCGAGGTACGGCTCGTCGAAGAAGGTCAGCTCCGCCCGCGCGGCCAGGCCGACGGTCACGCCGAGGGCGGAGGTCATGCCGCGGGACAGCTTGCGCACGTCCCGCCGGCGCGGCAGGTTGAACTCGTCCACAAGGGACTGCGCGAACTCCTCGTCCCAGTTGGGGAACAGGCGGCCCGCCATCGTCAGCACGTGCTTCACCTTGTAGCCGCTGGGGTACTTCTGGCTCTCCTTGATGAAGGCCACCCGCATGAGCGCCTTCTCGTTCTCGTACGGGTGCTCGCCGAAGAGCCGCAGGTCGCCCGAGGTGACGCTGTTCTGCCCGGTGATGAGCTGCATCAGCGTGGTCTTGCCGGCGCCGTTGCGGCCGAGCAGACCGTAGATCGCGTTCTTCTCCAGCGTGAACGTGACGTCGTCGAGCGCGGTCACGTCACGGAAACGCTTCGTGAGGCCGGCTGCCGCCACGACACTCATCGCTGTTCCTCCCAGGTCTCGATCAGTTTCTTGAGTTCCTCGGTGCCGATGCCCAACTTGCGCGCCTCTTCGATGAGCGGCCGCACGTACTGGGCGGAGAAGTCGAGCCGGCGACGCTCCCTCAGCGTCTCGCGGGCTCCCGTCGCCACGAACATCCCGATTCCCCTGCGCTTGTAGATGGTTCCGTCATCGACCAGGCGGTTGATCCCTTTGGCCGCGGTCGCCGGATTGATCCGGTGGAACGCCGCCAGTTCGTTGGTGGACGGCACCTGGGACTCCTCCGCGAGCGTCCCGTCGATGATCGAGTTCTCGATCAGCTCCGCGATCTGGACGAAGATCGGCCGGTCGTCATCCATCGTCTCGGCTCGTTGGTTCATTACTCATGTAACTAACCATGCAACCGACGAACCCAGGGCGTCAAGTGGCAGCGGTCACAATCCTGGGGAATCTAGGAAGCCGTGAGCGTACGGCGGGCGCCCAGCGCGACCCGGTCGCGCAGCATGGTGTGTGCGGACCGGACCCGGGCCAGCTCGGCCGGGTCGAGGGTGGCGACGACGACCGCCTCCCCCTCGTCGGCCGCCCGGACCAGCGGCCGGCCCTCGGGGTCGTAGACGGCCGCGCCGCCGTTGAACGACCAGTCCCGGTCGCCGCCGACCGAGTTCGCGAACGCCACGTACATCGTGTTGTCCAGCGCGCGGGCGGCGTAGTAGACGTCGCGCCGGTGCGCCGAGCCCACCACGTAGCCGCTGGGCGCTAGGTAGCCGTGCGCGCCGTCGTCGGCCGCGGCCCGGCCGTGCTCGGGGAAGCAGCCGTCGTAGCAGATGCCCAGGCCGAGCCGCCAGCCGTCGAGCACCAGCGTCGCGCCGGTGGTGCCGGGCGTGAACAGCGCGTTCTCCTCGGGACCCCAGAGCAGTTGCTTGTCGTACGCGGATGTGGCGTCGCCGGCCCGGTCCACCAGCACGGCGGAGCAGGCGCGCCGGCCGTCCGCGTGCCGGACGGAAGCGCCGACGAGGACCACGACGGAGCGGTCGCGCGCCACGGATCGCAACGCGTCGAGCCGGCCGTCGCCGATCTCCCCGGCCGCATCGGCGGCCAGATCGGTCCGCGCGGGATCGGCGTGCAGGGTCGGCGGGTGGTACGCGCAGAGGAACAGCTCGGGGAGGACGACCAGCCGGGCACCGGCGTCGGCGGCCTCGCCGACCAGGCGCGCGGCGACCGTCGCGTTGCGTGCGACGTCGCCCGGCACCGGCGTCGCCTGCACCGCGGCGACGATCAACGGGGCCGGCGGGGTGTCCACGGCGGCATCCTACGACGAGAATCGATCGCGTGGAGGACGCCTTCTACCGGCCGACCGGCGACCCGTCCCGGTTCGAGTCGACGCCGCACACCCAGGGGCCCTGGGGTGCGGGCCTGCAGCACGCCGGCCCGCCCTCGGCGCTACTGGCCAGGGCGATCGAGGCGCTGCCCAGCACGCTGGCCGGCGAGGCCCACCTCGCCCGGCTGACCGTGGAGATCTTCGGTGCGGTGCCGGTCGACGAGCTGACCGTGACCGCGGCCGTGCTGCGGCCCGGCCGCTCGGTCGAGCTGGTCGAGGCGACGGCGGAAGCGGGCGGTCGCACGGTGCTCAGCGCCCGTGGCTGGCGGATCCGGCGCACCGAGCTGGAGCTGCCGCGCCCGGCCCGCCCGCGCCTGGAGCCGGCGCCGATGCGGCCCTCGGTGGCCAGCGTGTTCACCGACCCGGCGTGGCGGGTCGGCTACCTCGGCGCGGTCGAGTGGCGGTTCATCTCCGGGCACTTCGAGAAGCCCGGCCCCGCGCTGGTCTGGGCCCGGCCGCGGGTGCCGTTGGTGGCCGGCGAGGCGATGTCGCCGGTGCAGCGGCTGGTCGCGCTGGCCGACTCCGGCAACGGGCTGAGCCGGGTGCTCGACATGGCCGCCTGGTGGTTCATCAACACCGAGCTGAGCCTGCACCTGCACCGGCCGCCGGCCGGCGACTGGATGTGCGTGCGGGCGCGGACGACCCTGTCGGAAGGCGGCACGGGGCTCGCCACGACACTGCTCTACGACGACGGCGGCGCGGTGGGCCAGGGCGCCCAGGCCCTGCTGGTCGGGCCGCGGGCGTGACACGCAAGCCGTACGTACGGATTGCATCACGGACGGCCACCTGACACGATCGACACGTGCCCCGCGTGAGCCAGAACCAGCTCGACGCCCGCCGCCACGAGATCCTGGCGGCGGCGCGCGCGGCGTTCGCGCGCTACGGCTACGAGGGTGCCACGGTGCGGCGGCTGGAGGAGGAGACCGGGCTGTCCCGGGGCGCCATCTTCCACCATTTCCGTGACAAGGACTCGCTCTTCCTCGCGGTCGCCGAGGACGACGCCGCCGCGATGGTGGAGACGGTCGCCCGCAACGGCCTCGTCCAGGTCATGCGCGACCTGCTCGACCAGGCCGCGTCGCCGGACACGACCGGCTGGCTCGGCAGCCAGCTCGAGGTCTCCCGGCGGCTGCGCACCGACCCGGAGTTCGCCAAGCGCTGGGCGGTGCACTCCGCCGCCATCGCCGAGGCGACCCGCGACCGGCTCGCCCGCCAGCGCGCCGCCGGCGTGCTCCGCGAGGACGTCGACCTCGACGTGCTGGCCCAGTTCCTGGAGCTGGCGTACGACGGCCTCGTGCTCCACCTCGCGATGGGCCGCCCGGCCGGCGACCTGGGCAAGGTGCTCGACCTGGTCGAGGAGGCGGTCCGCCAGGCCAGCCGTCCGGTGCGCGACTAACCGGCTGGCGCGGAAGTCGCCTACCTCGACGAGGGACCGCGGAGACGCCTACCTGGCGCCGGGCCAGTCGCCGAGCTTCGCCACGTACCCGGCGGCCGCGACGGCGCTGGCCGTCGCCGTCGCCCTGTTCGGGCTGGCCGCGTGCGGCGGTTGCGGCGGCGACGGCTGCGGTGACTGATCGGGTGGCAGTTATCCCGCCGTTACCTCGACCGGGGTCACACGGTCTTACGGCCGGTGCCGGCGCGACTCCACAATGGGCGAAAGGGCGCCGCGTCGGGAAGTTGACCGAGGTCAGCCGGCATGGCGGGCCGCCTCCACAATGGGCTCAACGGCCCTGCGACCACGGGAGCACGCCATGACACTGGCCGCGTCCGGCGACACATGGGGGATCTCCGGTCCCACGTTCCTCGGGATCTACGTGGCGTTGGCGATCGTCGCCATCGTCGCCACCGCGATCATCCGATCGATGCTGTCCCGCGGGCCGGACGAGGGCTGGCCCAGCCTGACGCCCGAGCAGGCGGCCTTCCTCAACGGCGGCCCGATGCTGGCGCGCTACACCTCGCTCGGCGGCCTGCGCCGCGGCGGCGCCATCGGCGCGAACCCCGATCGCACCCTCGTGCCGACCGGACCGCTGCCGGCGGGCTCGACGCCGCTCGACACCGCCGTCTACAACGCCGCCGGCAAGCGGCTGCGCACCCGCAACCTGTCCGGCGACCCGTGGGTGTCGAGCGCGCTCGACGACATCCGGGCCGGCCTCGAGCGGGCCGGGCTGCTCGTGTCGCGGGAGCGGCGGCGGCTGTCCCGCGCCGCCGCGCTGCTGCTCCTGCCGGTGATCCTGCTCGGCGGCGCGCGGATCTCCGCCGGGCTCGAGCACGACCGGCCCGTCGGGTTCCTGATCCTGCTGGTCGTCGTCACGGCCATCTGGATGCTGATCAGCCTGACCCGGGCCAGGCACCGCACGAAGGCCGGCACGCGCGCGATCAAAGGGCTACGCAAGGAGCACGGCTACCTGGCCCCCGGTGAGGCGCCGAGCTACGCCACCTACGGCGCCGGCGCGACCGCGATGGGTGTCGCGCTGTACGGCGCGTCGACGCTGTACCTGCTCGACCCGGCGTTCGCCGCCGACGCGGAGATCAACCGGTCGGTCAGCGGCAGCTCGTCGGGCGACGGCGGCGCGGGCTACTCCGACAGCGGCGGCGGCAGCTCGTGCAGCGGTGGCAGCTCCTGCGGTGGTGGCGGCGGCTGCGGCGGTGGTGGCGGGTGCGGCGGCTAGCGGCGTCGTTCGAGGTCTCCGGCCCGGAGTTCCTCGCGTTCTTCATCGTGCTGGCCGCGCTCGCCTGCGGCGCCGTCGTACTGCTGCGCTGGAAGATCCTCCAGGGTCCGGCCGACGTGCGGCTCGAGAGCATCGGCCCGCAGGAGGCGGCGTTCCTCAACGGCGGGGTGGCGCTGGCGATCCTCACCTCGCTGGCCGGCCTGCGGCGGACGGGCGCGATCGGCACGCGGCCCGACGGGCGGCTGATGACGCCCGGCCCACTGCCCGCGGACCCGACCCCGCTGGACACGGCGATCCACGACGCGGCGCGCCGGCACGGAATGGCGCGCGATCTGGTCGACGACCCGGCGGTCGAGGAGGCGCTCGTCGACCTCTACGCCGGCGTCGACCGCCTCGGCCTGCTGCTGCCGCCCTGGCGGCGCCGGCTGGCCCGGTCGGCGGGGCTGTTGCTGCTGCCCGTGATCGTGCTCGGCGCGGTCCGGATCCGCTCGGGCGTCGCGCACGACCGGCCGATCGGCTGGGTGACCTTCGTCAGCATCCTCCTCCTCGTCGGCATGGTGGTGAGCGTGCGCCACGTACCGAAGGCGACCGGTTGGGCCCGGCAGGCCGTGGACGGGCTGAAGTTCCGCTACTTCCATCTGGCGCCGGAGCACGAGCCGAGCTTCGCGACCTACGATGTCCGCGACACGGCGATGGCCGTCGCGCTGTTCGGGGCGCCCTCCCTCTATCTGCTGGATGCGACGTTCGCCGCGGACGCGGGCGTCAGGCAGATGGTCGCCGCCACGACGATGGGGCCGACGGGCGCGGTCGGCAGCGAGGGTGCCTCCGGGTGCGGCGGCGGCTGCGGTGGAGGCGGCGGCGGTGGCGGTGGCGGCGATGGCGGTGGCGGCGGAGGTGGCGGATGATCGGGCAGCCGACCGGCGTCGGGATCGGCTGGCGGCCGGAGATCGCGGGGTTCGTGGCCGAGCTGCCGGGCCTGCGGTTCGTCGAGGTGGTCGCCGAGTCGGTGCACGACCACGCGCCGGTGCCGCGGGGGCTCACGGACCTGCGTGCGAAGGGCGTCGCGGTGGTGCCGCACGGCGTCAAGCTCTCCCTGGGTGGCGCGGAGCCGGTCGATCCGGCGCGGGTCACCCATCTCGCCACGGTCGCCGAGCGGCTCGACGCGCCGCTGGTCAGTGAGCACATCGCCTTCGTACGCGCGGGCGGTGTCGAGGCCGGTCACCTGCTGCCGCTCCCCCGCTCCCGGGAGGCGGTCGACGCGGTGGTGGCCAACGTCGCGCGTACGAAGGCCGAACTGTCCGTCCCGATCGCCCTCGAGCCGATCGCGGCGGTCTTCGACTGGCCCGACGACGAGCTGACCGAGGCGCAGTTCCTGACCGAGATCCTGGAGCGGACGGAGGCGCTGCTGCTGCTCGACATCGCCAACGTGTACGCGAACGCCCGCAACCGTGGCACCGACCCGCTGGCGCTGCTCGACGCGCTGCCGCTGGACCGGGTCGCCTACTGCCACGTGGCCGGCGGCGCGGAGGCGGCCGGCGTCTACCACGACACGCACACCCACGCGGTGCCGGAACCGGTGCTGGAGCTGGTGTCCGCGCTCTCCGCCCGGCACCGCCCGCCGGCACTGCTGCTGGAGCGCGACGGTGCGTACCCGGCCGCGGCGGTCCTGCGGGCCGAGCTCGACGCGATCGCGGCCGCCTCGGGCCATCCGGCGGTCACGTGAACGGCGGTCTGGCGGAGCGGCAGGCGGCGCTGGTCGCCGCGCTCACCGCGGGCGCGCCCGTACCCGCGGGGTTCGATCCCCGGCTCGTCGGTGTGGCGCGGCAGGCGCTGCTCCGGAAGCGGGCCGGCGAGGTGGCGCGGACCTGGCCGATGCTGGCGGCGGCGTACGGGGAGAGCTGGCGGGAGACGTTCGCCGCCTGGGCGGCGGCGCGGCCGACCAACGGCTCGCTGCGGGACGGGTGGGACCTGGCGCGATCGGCGTCGTTGTCCGGCGCGGCCGCCGCGGAGCTGGCGGGGCGGGAGGCGGCCTGGCGGTACGACGGCCGCAGCGCCCCCGTGCCGCGTGGCCGGCTGTCCGGGTGGGCCCGCCGGATCCCGCTCTGGGAGAGTGGACGGCTGTGGACGCGCTTTCGGTCGACGGACTGACCCGCCGGTTCGGCAACCTGGTGGTGCTGGACGGGGTCAGCTTCACCGTGCAGCCGGGCCAGGTCGGTGCCGTGCTGGGCGCCAACGGCTCCGGCAAGACGACGCTGCTGCGCTGCGTGGTCGGCGCCGACCGGCCCGACGAGGGCGTGGTCACCGTGGGCGGGCGGCGGATCTACGAGACCGACGCCTGGGCCCGGTCGATCATGGCGGCCGCGCTCGACGACATCGACTTCTTCCCCGACCTGTCGGTGGCCGAGCACCTGGCGCTGCTGGCGTACGCGCACGGCGACGGCGGCGACCCGGTCGAGGAGGTGCTGGCCGAGCTGGGCCTGGCGCCGGCCCGCGACCAGCTGCCGATCACGCTGTCCAGTGGCCAGCGCCGCCGCCTCGCGCTGGCGTCGTGCCTGGTCCGGCCCCGCCGGGTGCTGATCCTCGACGAGCCCGAGCAGCGCCTCGACGTGGACGGCCGGGCCTGGCTGACCGAACGGCTGCTGCG
The DNA here is from genome assembly GCF_040654855.1 of Asanoa sp. NPDC050611. Taxonomy (NCBI): domain Bacteria; kingdom Bacillati; phylum Actinomycetota; class Actinomycetes; order Micromonosporales; family Micromonosporaceae; genus Asanoa; species Asanoa sp. NPDC050611. The sequence continues at coordinate 164 of NZ_JBFAIU010000327.1, read as the reverse complement.
GGAGAAGGCCGCCGGCACGGCGGTGCTGATGGCGTCGCACGACGCGGAGCTGGTCGACGCCGTCGCCGACGTGCGGATCGGCATCGGCGGGTGTCAGGCCGCCGCCCGCCCCAGCCAGGCCGGAGCCCGGCTCGAAGCCGCCGAGGTCCGGGGTCGAGGGCTTT
>NZ_JBFAIU010000326.1:0-8538 GCF_040654855.1 Asanoa sp. NPDC050611 | reverse complement strand
CGAGCGGATCCATGCGTGCCCTCCCCCGTGCGTGACAGCGGTGGGCGGAGAGTCGCGACGCTAGTTTCGCCGGGAAAGGGGTGAGAAGGAAGCACTCGCCGAGCGGATCTCCGGTGACACGGCCGTCGGTCACACCCTCGCGTACGTCCAAGCGGTCGAGGACGCCCTGCAGCTGGAGGTGCCGACCCAAGCCCAGCGGATGCGCGCGATCCTCCTCGAGCTGGAACGCCTCTACAACCACATCGGCGACATCGGCGCCCTCTGCAACGACGTCGGCCACAGCATCCTGAACGCCCACGCACTGCGTATCAAGGAGAGCCTCCTCCGCCTCAACAAGGAGACCACCGGGCACCGCCTCCTGCGCGGCGGAGTCCACCTCGGCGGAGCCGCCCTGCGCCGCATCCCCGACCCGGCACACCTCGCCGCGATCGGCGCCGACATCCGCGAGGTCGTCGCGCTCGCCCTGGACAACAGCCTCGTCGCCGAACGCTTCGCGGAAACCGCGATCCTGACGACGAGGCAGGCCCACGATCTCGGCACGCTTGGCTACGTCGCCCGTGCCAGCGGCGTTTCCATCGACGCGCGCCGCGACCACCCCTCCGGCGCCATCGCCGACCTGCTCACGATCCCCACCCAAACGACCGGCGACGTGCTGGCGCGCTACCAACAACGCGCCGCCGAGATCGACGTCTCGCTCGCCATGCTGGACGCCATTGTCCGCACCGTTTCACCCGGCACCGTCACCGGCCGGCCCAACACCGATCACCCGGCAGCATCCGGGGTGGGCATCGTCGAAGGTTGGCGCGGCACCATCGTGCACCGCGTCGAAATCAGACCAGACCGCCGACTCACCCGCGTCAAAATCGTGGACCCGTCCTTCCTCAACTGGCCAGCCCTACCCGTTGCGCTCGCGGGCACGATCGTCCCCGACTTCCCGCTCGCCAACAAAAGCTTCAACCTCTCGTACGCCGGCAACGACCTGTAACAGGCCGCGCGGATGTGGATGCGCCACCGGCACCAGCGGCTCGTCATGGCTCGACCGACGGCCGCCTCAGCGACGGGCAACGAACTTGAGCACGCGGCGCCGCGGCGACCCGCGGGGACCGCCGAGCCGGCGACGTGTCCTACGCAGGCGTCGGTGTCCCGCCCGGTTACGACCACTTAGAGACCGACCCGGACGAGGTGACCGCACTCTGCGCGGTTCGGTGAGCCGGTCCTGCGTCCGAGCAGCACCAGTAACGTTCGTCGGATGAGCCACCTCGTGGAGATCGTGCTGGATTGCCGTCATGCGTCGCGCCTGGCGCGGTTCTGGGAGGTCGCGCTCGGTTGGCGGATCCGGCCCTACGACGAGGCCGAAGTCGCCCGGCTCGCTTCCATGGGCCTGACACCGGAGACCGATCCGACGGTGGCCATCGACTCCCCGGACGGTTCCCTGGTCTTCTTCCTTCAAGAGGTTCCCGAGCCCAAGACGGTGAAGAACCGCATGCATGTCGATGTACGGCTCCAGGACGAGGCTCATCTGGAGCGACTCCTCCGGCTGGGCGCCACGGTGCTGTCCGAGCACGACGGCTGGCGGGTCCTGGCCGATCCGGAAGGCAACGAGTTCTGCGTAAGGCAGCCGACCTAGGAACCAAGTGCGCCTCGTTGGGTCCCGTACCGTATCGATCATGCCTGGAGGGTTTACGACGAGCACCGGGGCCGCCGCGCTGGACGATCTTCGTGTGCGGCTGCGGGCGACGCGGTGGCCGGATGCACCTGAGGACGCGGGTTGGTCGCAGGGTGCCGACGTGGCGTACCTGCGCGACGTTGCCGCCTACTGGGCCGACGGCTTCGACTGGCCCGCGCAGGAGGCGGCGTTGAACCGGCTGCCCCGCTACCGGACCACCCTCGGCGCCCAGCGCGTGCACTTCGTCCACGCCCGCGCCAACGCGCCCGCCGGGACAGCGCTTCCGCTGATCCTCAGTCACGGTTGGCCCGACTCCTTCTGGCGGTACACCAAAGTCATCCCGCTGCTGACGGATCCCGGTGCGCACGGGGGAGATCCCGCTGACGCCTTCGACGTCGTCGTGCCGGACATGCCGGGCTACGGCTACTCCGACCGGCCTGTCGGGACACCGCCGGACTCCATCGCGGTTGCCGGGATGTGGGCCGAGCTGATGAGCCGCCTCGGTTATGCGCGCTTCGCCGCGGCCGGCGGCGACATCGGCAGCGGGGTGAGCCGCTACCTCGCCCTCGACCATCCTGACCGGATCGTCGCCGTGCACCGCATGGACGTGGGCCTGCCCGTCCACCTCGGCGACCGGAACGACCTCGCGCCCGAGGAGCGCGACTTCCTCGATGCCGCCGGCGCCTGGGCCACGGCCGAGGGCGCGTACGCCGCGATGCACCGCACCAAGCCGCAGACCGCCGCCGTCGGCCTCAACGACTCGCCGGCCGGGCTCGCCGCGTGGATCGTGGAGAAGCTGCGTGCGTGGAGCGACTGCGGCGGCGACGTCGAACGCGCCTTCACCCGTGACGAGATCCTCACCAACGTCACCATCTACTGGCTCACCGGCACGATCGGCTCCGCGATGCGGATGTACCGCGCGAACGGCGCCATCCCGCCCGCGCAGCATGCCCGCCGGGTCGAGGTGCCGTCGGGTTTCTCGCTGTTCCCCGCCGATCTCGTGCGACCGCCCCGCGCATGGCTCGACCGCATCGCCAACACCGTGCGCGTGACGGAGCATGCCAGCGGCGGGCATTTCGCACCGATGGAGCAGCCTTCCGTGTACGCCGAGGAGCTTCGCGAGTTCTTCCGCCCCTATCGGTTCTAGGGGTATTGGGCCCGCGGGTCGCGCAACCCACCCAGGGCAGGGCATAGTGTCCAGCGGTGTCATCAGCCGATGTCGCCCGCCGGTCGAGAGGATGGCAGGAAGTGACGACGCGCTTACGTGCCCGATGGGCCCGGGCTGCGGCATTGATCGCGCTGACCGGGGGGACGGTCGCGGTGTCCGCGGCACCCGCGGTGGGCGCCCCGGCACCCGTCAGCATCCTGAGCGTGTCGGCGGAGAACGTGAAGCCCGGCGACAAGGTACGCGTCCAGTTCCGCGTCACGAACACCGGGAGCAAGGCCGAAACGGCGGTCGTGGTGGTCGGTGGTGGCCTGCAATGCACCAGCGGCTGCCGGGTGGAGCCGAACCTCAAGCCCGGCAAGAGCCAGGACTTCCAGGCCACCGTCGTCGCGCCCCAGGTGAACGCGGGGGAGACGCTCGGTCTCAACATCTCGGTCGGCGTACGGCTCGGCGGGCAGAACAGCTACGACTTCAAGATGGTCACCATTCACGGCTCGGGCGCGCCGCAAGCCGGTGCGGACAAGCCGCCGTCCGGGGTGGACGGCGTGTCCGGCCTGGTCCGCGACGCCAGCGGCAAGGCGGTCGCCGGCGTGACCGTGACCGTCCGGGACAGCGCCGGGCACGAATACCGTGCGACGAGCAACCAGAGCGGCCGGTTCTCGATCAAGTCGGGTGCCGGCAAGACGATCGCAGCGGGCCGGATCACGGTCATCGCGGCCATGGACGGCTATCGCACCAAGCGCGTGACCGTACAGGGCTCCGCCGGTCGCACCGCCAGCGTGCGGCTGACCTTGGCCACCGTGGCCGCGCCGACGACGTCGCCGTCGCCCACCGCACCGGCGCCAGTGGACGAGGCTCCCGAGCCGGAGACCAGCGTGGCCGCGGCCCCGGCCTTCGAAGCTGTCAGCGACGAGGGCGGCGGTTCCTTGCCGTACGTCCTGGGCGGCCTGCTGGTCGCCGCCGGCGTGGGCGCACTGGCCCTGATGGTGATCCGCCGCCGGATCACGCCGGCCACGCCGGCTCCGGACGCGGCGACTCAGCTGATGGCACCGGCGGCAGCCGGCATGGGCGACGCACCGACTGCGGTGCTGAGGCTGCCGGCGGACGGGTTCAGCGGGCCTCCACAGGGCGGCACCCAGCAGCTCAGCCACGACCCGTACGGCGGGCCGGCCCGCTGATACTGTTGCGGCGGTTGAGGCCGGGGGTGGCATTCGGATCGTCGCCGTGGTCAGCTGTCGCGCTCGGGGCGCGAGGTCCCGGGCTCGGCGAGCTCGATGATGTTGCCGAGGTTGTCGGTGATGAATGCGAGGCGTTGACCGATCTGGGCGACCTGCATAGGCCCGCCGATCAGCTCCACGTCACGGTCACGCAACTGGGAGACGGTCCCGTCGAGGTCCTGCACGGCGACGCAGAAGTGGTGCAGGCGCGACGGATCCATGCTCGTCAGGATGTTCGTCGTCGGCGCGCCGTCGCGGTCGGATGCGCCGGCGAGCAGCTCGATCTTGACGTTGCCGGCGACCATGAACACGAACGTCGTGCCGTGTGCGTCGAACCGCCGGTCCACGGTGAAGCCGAGCTTGCTCGCGTACCACGCGATGGTGGCCTCGAGATCGTCAGGAGTCACGCTGATGCCGACGTGGTCGTGGGAGAAGGAAATGCTCATGCCACCGAGGCTCGCCGACGATCGAGGCGGCAACCAGGGACGGGTCTACGGTAGGAATACCTTTACCACCCTGCGTTGACGGGCACGCGCGAGAATCAACATTGTGACCACCTCTGACACGACGCTGGGCGCGACGTTGCGCGCATGGCGCGACCGCCTGTCGCCGGCGGCGGCGGGGCTGCCGAGCCGGCACGCGCGCCGGGCGAAGGGCCTGCGCCGGGAGGAGCTTGCGGAGCTCGCCGGCATCTCGGTCGACTACGTCGTGCGACTGGAGCAGGGGCGCACGACAACCCCCTCCGCCCAGGTGGTCGCCGCGCTCGCTCGCGCGCTACAGCTGACCGACGCCGAGCGTGACCATCTTTATCGTCTGGCCGGTTTGGTCCCGCCGGCCGACGGGGAGATCTCCGACCACGTCCCGCCGGGTGTGCTCCGACTTGTCAACCGGCTCGGCGACGCGGCCGCCGCGGTCTTCGCCGCCGACTGGCAGCTGATCTGGTGGAACCGCAGCTGGGCGGCGCTCCTGGGAGACCCTGCGGCAACGCCGCAGCGGCTGCGCAATTTCGCTCGCGACACCTTCCCGGTCGACGGCGGGGGTCCGCGCCTGTCGCACTGGCCCGTGACCTCCTTGGCCCAGGACAGCATCGAGTCCGCCATCGTGTCCGACCTGCGCCGCGCCACGGGACGCTTCCCGACCAGCCGCCGCCTCAACGACCTGATCCACGCACTCAATGCGGGCAACCAACGGTTTGCCACGTTGTGGGCCTCGGGCGCGGTCGGGACACACAGCGAGGACCACAAGATCATCCAACACCCGCTGGTCGGACCGATGGCAGTGGATTGCGATGTCATGACCGACGGCGACGGAGAACGGAAGATCGTCATCCTGACCGCGGCCCCGGACACGGAGGACGAGACAAACTCCGCTTGGCGGTGCTGTCGGGCGTGCCCAGCCCCGTCGCCGACTGAGGCGCCAGCTGGCGGCCCGCTGCGACCGGGGGAGCCTTCCCCCACGACCGGGGTTTGCGCGTGGAGCAGATGCCACAGCCTCGGATAATGCTGGCGGAACAGCGAGGCGTCGCCGACGACCAGATCCTCGAATCCATCGCCCCGCTGCTTCATCCGCATCAGCCTTCCGCGGCGACGTCAGGCGAGGAACCGCCGGGCTGCGACCGGTCCCGGCAGAGCGCCGCCTGGACGGCGCTCTTCATGTCGTCGTCCTGTGCGTTCGAACCACCTTGGTCGACTTGGGCCGCCCGGCTACGCGGGCGGGGTAAGGCCGGCCAGCGCGATGTCGACGATACGTTCGGCGAAGTCTGGTGGCAGTGGTATCTGACGGATGAACACCCGGTACCAGACTGCGCCGGCGAGCATGTCGATGACTGTCGCTGGGTCGACGTCCGATGCGAGTTCGCCCCGGTCGATGGCCCGGGTGAAGATTGGTTGTTCGGTCGCGAGGCCCTCGGCGGTGGATTGGCGAACGAACTCGGCCAGGCCGGACTTGCGGTCCAGTCCGTTCAGGGCGGCGCGGACGATCCGTTGTCCCTCCGGGTCGCCGAACAGTTCGATCACATGGGTGGTGACGGCCAACAGGTCGCCGCGCAGGCTGCCGGTGTCTGGCGCCGCGGTCTTGAGGGCGCGGGTCCGGACGAAGGCGGTCGCCAGCAGTTCGTCCTTGGATGACCACCAGCGGTAGATCGTCGTCTTGTTGACGCCTGACCGGGCGGCGATGCCTTCGATGGTCAGACCGTCATAGCCGTTCTCGAGCAGCAGTTCGAGGGTGGCCTGGTAGATGGCCGTGGCGTCGCGTGGGCCTTCGCCCGGCCGTCTGATGCTGGTTGCCACGGTCACACGCTACGCCACGTTGCGGTGCGCCTCCTCCAGGCGGTAAGTTTGCCGGGCCGCGCAACGCACCGTTGCGTTGCGATTGGAGTGGACGATGAGCACGATGAGGTGGACTGCCGCGGCGATCCCCGACCAGCGCGGCCGCGTTGTCGTGGTGACGGGAGCCAACAGCGGGCTGGGCCTGGTCACCGCCCGCGAGCTGGCCCGCGCGGGCGCGCATGTCGTACTCACGGCGCGCAATCCGCAACGCGGTGCGCGGGCGCTCGACGAGATCAAGAACGTGGTGCCGGGTGCCTCGCTGGACTTGCGGGGGCTGGACCTGGCCGACCTGAGCTCGGTCCGCCAGTTCGCCGAGGGCCTGGCGCAGCGGTACGACTCGCTGGACCTGCTGGTCAACAACGCCGGCGTGATGCGATTTCCGTACCGCAAGACGGTTGATGGCTTCGAGCTGCAGTTCGGGACCAACCACATCGGACACTTCGCGCTGACCGGACGACTCGCGGGCCTGCTGACGAAGCGGCCGGGATCCCGCGTCGTCACCGTCTCGAGCATCGCTGCGCAAAGGGGTCGCCTCGACTTCGACAACCTGGAATCGGAGCGCGAATACGACAAGAAGGCGGCGTACGCGAACTCGAAGCTCGCGAACCTGCTGTTCGCGTTCGAGCTTGGCAGGCGACTGCCGCAGGTCGCCAGCTACGCCGCACATCCCGGTTTCTCCGCGACCAACCTGCAAGGCGCCGCCGCGAGGCACACCGGCAACAGACTGATGGAACTGACCACCGCACTGATAAACAGGATCGGCGCACAGGACATGGAGATCGGCGCGCTACCGATCCTCTACGCCGCCACCTACCCGGACCTGCCCGCCGGCAGCTACATCGGACCGGACGGTCCGAGAGAGTTCAGCGGCTACCCGACGATCGTGCCGGCCCCTAGAGCTGCTCACGACGAGGACCTCGCACGGCGACTGTGGAATGTCTCCGAAACGTTGACTGGCGTGCGCCTGCAGACCACCTGACACAGCTGGAGGCACCAAACGGCTGTCCGGCCGATATCGCGAGGACAGCGGCAACGTCCAACCCCGGCCCGACAGCGTCAAGCCGGCGCCCCAGTGATGATCGCGGTGCCGGCACGGTCAGCCCGTCCGCTGCCGCGTGGCCGGCGGGACGCGACGCGTCGGTGCGGGCCGCCGCCAACCTGGTTAGGCGCGCTTTCGGAAACTCCTCGCCCGTAGGGCTGAATCCGCGGAGGCCCCCGCCTAAGGTATGGCGATGCCGTTGGACGCTGATCTTGTCGCGGTGGCTCGTCGACACCTTCCGGATCCCGTGGCGGATCGGTGGATCGGGCTGCTCCGTCCTGGTCTGTGGTTGCGGAAAGCCGTGCCCAGCGAGTCGGTGGTCGGGAGGCTCGGTGGCCTGCCGGAGCTTCCGCGCGACGTCGGCTGGCCGCGGTGGAAGGGCGAAGGGTGGCTGGGCTTCGTCGCCGCGATCGACTGTGGCAGCCTCCCGTCAGAGTCCCTGGACATCGCCTTTCCGGGCGACGGCACGCTGCTGTTCTTCTATCGGGACGGTGATGAGGTGGTCGGAACGTGGGCGCCGGAAACGCAGGCGGGGGCCCGGGTGACCTATGTGCCGGCGGGCGTGCCGACCGCGCCGCGTTCGACCCCGAGCGGCGTCTCCAGCTACCGCGAGGTGGCGCTCACGGCCGAGCCGATCGTCACAGGCCCGGACTGGGACCATCCGGCCTTCAGGGCGGCGATAGCGGACCTGGCGCCGGAGCAACGGGCATTCATGAACGACTACGGCAACCGAGATGAGTTCGCGTGGGCGCTGAGCGACCTGGTGGGCCGGCCCTGGCACGGCGTGGGCGGGCATGCCGACCCGGTCCAGGGGCCGGTCGAGGTGGACGCCGCCCAGATCGTGCTCGGCGGCCGTGCCGATTGGACCGGGAGCGCCATACACGAGGAAGCGCAGCGCTGGACGCTGCTCGCCCAGATCGACAGCGACGATGATGCGGACATGTGCTGGGGCGACGTCGGCACCCTGTATTGGTTGATCCGGCCGGCGGACCTGCGTGCCCGCGAGTTCGACCGGGCGGTGTTCACCTGGCAGTGCGGCTGACGTCAACGGGATACCTGTGGTGCGGCGGCCACCCCGGACATCTGGCAACGTCAGACCGATTCGGGCAGTAAATAGCGGCGGG
>NZ_JBFAIU010000325.1:0-8631 GCF_040654855.1 Asanoa sp. NPDC050611 | reverse complement strand
ATCACCACAGCCGGCGACGGCGGCCTGGTGGGCAACCTTCTGCTCAAGCCTGTCCCCCTGTCGGCCGGCGAACCCTCCGACGGGCCAGACGACGTCGAGATCGGCTGGCACCTACATCCGGACGCCTGGGGACGCGGCTACGCCACCGAGGCGGCGCAGGCGATCCTCGACGACGCATTCAGCCGGGGCCTGGCGAAGGTTGTCGCCGTCACGGATCCCGACAACCAAGCCTCCCAGGCCGTCTGCCGGCGACTCGGCATGACTCACCTGGGCCGCACGAAGCGGTACTACAACACGCTGAACGAGCTCTTCGAGAAGCTGCACAGCTGACCGGCCCGACCGCGAGGGCTGGGACGGAGCAATGGGCGGTCCGGGCCTGGTCTCGTTGGTCGGCCGCAGCCTCATCGAAGTACGGCGGTTCGGCCCCCTTGGGAGCAAGGCGTTCAGGTCTGGTGACGACCTCATTCGTGAGAGCTGGCGCGCTGATGCGCGGTCGGGCGCCTCAGGAGATGGAATGCTGGTCGCTCATATCACGAGGGCCGGCATCGAATCCGGCCTTCTGTAGCGCGTCCGGTCGTGTTCAGGGGACGTAGACAAGGTGAACGGAGAAGCGGCATCCAGAGCCGCGCTCGAAGACCTGGACGTCGAGAACGAGGTCGCTTCTCCCCTCCTGCGCAGTCCAGAGGTCGACCAGGCAACCCCAGCGATCGCCCCACCACAGGGCAATCGAGGTATCCCATGCCTCCTCCGGCAGCGGGACCAGAGTGACGTTCCCGCAGTCCTCGACATCGTTGTGAGGTTTCGTAAGACGTAGGTTCCACATCCTGGAGAACCCCCTGGCTCTGGAGCGCCACGCACCTGATCACTGCTCACTTGTTAGGCGTCTCCAGGGAAGTGCCAGTTGGCTTCACCGCCGCCACCACTACCGAAAGCAATGGCGGCGGCGATCTGCTCGGCATCGTGGGGGCTTTCGAGTTTAGTCGAGCTGCCGTCTGTATGAAGTGGACGGCTGCGTCTGGTCAGTCGCAGGCAGTGCCGTCGCCATCGCGGTCCAGGTCGTAGATGTCGCTGCCGATGACTTGTACGGGCCCTCGCACGTAGGCGGGGCCATTACCGCTGCCGCCGGCGCAGTCGACGTCGCTCGCAATGGGCACGCAGGCGCCGCTGTAGTTCGGGTCGCACTTCTGCGCCACCTTGGTGCCGACCCGGGTGACCTGGGTGACTGGCTGTTTCGTGATCACGGTGCGGACGAGTTTCTTGCCGGTCTGCGTCCCGTTCGTGAGTGTTACCTCGTAGGTGAGGGTCTTGACTCCGGCGACACCGCGAGTTGACACCCTGGTGGTGCCTTTGGCTAGGGACGAATCGTTGACCCGCTTGGTCGAGTACGGAATCGCCTTGGTCTCGGTCACGGTGCGCTTCTCGATCGTGGGCACTGATTCCACTGTGGGTGACGGCTCTTCCGCCGCAGCTACCGGCTCGCCCGTCGCTTCGCTAACCGATGGCGCGGACCCGGTCGCCTCACCAGCCGATGCCGGTGGGCCGGCGGCATCGACGGTAGAGGTGGTAGGCGCCGGGTCGGGCGGCCCTGCGATAGCGCCCACGGTCACGAGCCCGCCACAGCACAGGACCACGGCGGCTCCAGTGATCAGCGCGGCTTTACCCAACACCGGAAGCCTGGCCCACCACGACCGCCGACCCGCAGGTACAAACGGGGACGCCGCGGTCAGGTACGGCGGCGTCAGCGGCCCCTGCTGCGGCGTCGGCGACCCATACCCGGGCTGATACGGCGGCGGGGGTGGCGGCGGCTGCCCATTCCAGGGATCCTGCGGGGATTCGTACGTCACGCGCAATAGTGTGCCCACCAAGGTCAACAACTTTCAGCGGCCGAGTAGCTGACATCGCTGTCGACAATGCGACTGCTCCTTGGCCTAAGCCGTTCAACCAATCGGCGTTCGTGGTGTAAATCCTGCCAGCCGAGGATCACCCCTGCCAGGCCGCATAAAGCTGCCGGACTTCTCAAACGCCTCAGTCCAGGTCACCGTTCCTCATTGCGGCGCAACGGATCGCCGTATTGAACGCGGACGTGCCCATCGCCGAGATGAGCGCCGGGACGCGCACGCTGACGGCGAGGCGATCCATGGCGGCTGTACCGCCCCGGCATCCCGCCGCCCATTGCCAGCAGCCCACCATCACCCGCCGCGGAGCAGGCACCGTTTCCGCCGCGCCAGCGACCGTCGGCCACCTTCCGCGTCTACGACGGGAACCAGCTACTCGCCGACGTTCCGAGCGCCACGCAAGCCCTCCTCCGATCCAAGGCGCGCCAGCCGGAGCCGCCACGCAGACCTAAATGGCAGCCTGTGCCGGGTGGCAGACTCAGCTCATGATCCGCTACGGCATCCAGGACTATCAGCCGCAATGGCTTAGGGGCCGCGACAACATCACAGGCGCGCACGCGCGACGCCTCGCCAGCTTGATCGGTCTCACCCTGCAGCACCTCTGGTTGGTATGGGACCTCGATGACGACGAGTGGTTCACCGACGCGCCCGTCCTGCTCGACTTCGGTGCTACGCAGGTCGAGATCGACCATCAGAAGTTCGACGACCTCTCCATCACCTGGAACACCATCAACCCGAAGCGGGCAATCGAGGATTCCTGCTTCCATCTCGCCTGGCGCCCGGACCCGTTGCCAAATCTCGTGGACCTGCCTGGCCGCACGTTGCGCCACGTCGAACTGCTCGAATGGATCGGGGGCGACCATGACATGGCCGACGGCAGCCTGGCGATCGGCTTCGACCTCGCCCCGGCATGGCTGACCGTCTTCAACGCGATGGACGAGAACGGGCTCGAACACCAGCCACCAGGACCGCGCTACCGGCCTTACCGCATCGACTCATGACCAAACCCCGCCGCGAAGTAGGACCGCTTCGAACGCCGCCGAGCTGTTCAAGCTCGGCGAACGGCCACCGATCCCGCTTGGAGCCGGCGCATTTGAAGCCCGCCGTGGACGTGATCTGGACGCTGAGCGCCTGGACGGCGCCGAGGCGCCCATCGCGAATTAACTACGACCGTGCTGTGACGGTGCCCTTCGACGATCACCGTCGGCCGGGCCCGCTCAGGCTCCCGCGGTCCGACCGCTCCTCAGCGACGAAGTATGCTCCGGCCCAACGGGGAGCGGGGAACGATGGGTGCTGGTGTGTGGACGCGTAAGGCAACCGCTTTCGTGATCGTAGTGCTGGTGGCGGGACTTTCCGGATGTATGGCGGAGTCAGCGCCGCCGCCCCCTGTCCCAACGCCCTCGGTGAGCGTCGCGCCGTCGCCGTCGGAAACCGGGCCTGCGGCGCTGATGGCGACCATCGGGCGGGTGATCGACGAGGGCGGCCTCGGCAACGAGATCGAGCAGCGCGAGATCGAGCCGGGCGGTTCCTCGCACGCGACCTGTGACCTGCTCATCGCCGAACCGGACGCGCCGGGGAACGCCGACTGGCTCCCCCTCGACGCCGACTGGTCGGCGGGCATCGACGTCGACCCCGTGACCTCGATCGGCGGCGTGTACGGCCCGAAGACCATCATGGAGATCCGGGTGTTCCACCTGCACGACGCCGTCGCGGCCGCCGCGGCGGCGGCCAAGGTGCGGGCGGCGGCTTGTTCCAAGGCCGACTTCGGGCTCACCATCGGCATGGCCACCGCCCGGAGGGGCTCCCGCACGGTGGCCATCGGTTCGACGCAGGCGCGGTTGACCAGCGCGACCGTGAAGCGCGTCAACCCGGAGATCGAAGAGAGTGTGACCTACCTGCCCGGCGACGTGAAGCTGGCCTTCGCACACGGCTCGTTGCTGATCAGCATCGAGACGCTGGCGATCCGCTCACGCAAGGCGAACTCCCCGACGGAAATCACCGCCGCCGCCGAGAAGCGGGCGTCGAAGACGGCGACCGCAATCGTCAATGCCCTGCCGGTCACGCGCTAGGCCTCACTTCTCAACGCCGTAGACAGTGTCTACGACGTCTGGTAGACACTGCCTATGAGTCGGGTTGGCGCCACCGCCATGCCGTCCCTGATTCGAGGAGAGCCCATGCAGATCGCGATCCTGTTGTACGACAGGTTCACGGCCCTCGACGCGGTCGGGCCGTGCGACGTGCTCAGTCATCTGCCCGGCGCTGAGGTCGTCTTCGTCGCCGAGCGCCCGGGCCCGGTGCGCAACGAGGCGGGCAGCCTGAGCCTGCTCGCCGACGCGGCACTGTCCGAAGTGCCGCGTCCGGACGTCGTCATGGTTCCCGGCGGCCCCGGCCAGAACGCGCACATGGACGACGGCCCGATCCTCCAGTGGCTGCGGGCCGCCGACGCACACACCACCTGGACGGCCTCGGTATGTTCCGGCTCACTGCTGCTCGCGGCCGCGGGCCTGCTGAAGGGACGCACCGCCACCAGCCACTGGCTGGTCCGCGACCAGCTGGCCGACCACGGCGCGATCCCGATCGACGAACGGTACGTCTTCGACGGCAAGTACGTCACGGCCGCCGGTGTCTCGGCCGGACTGGACATGGCGTTCGCCCTGGCCGGGCGGATCGCCGGCGACCCGGTGGCCCAGGTGATCCAGCTCGCGCACGAGTACGAACCCAGACCGCCGTACGCCGCCGGCAACCCCGAAACCGCACCGCAGGCGATCGTCGACGCGGTGCTGGCCCGGCGGGCCTCAATCGTGTCCTAATGGGACCAGTTGGCCGGTGACCCTGCTAGCTGCCCGACAGAGCAACGCTCTGATCTACCTCCAGCGATCATGCCGCCGACAGGCGCTGAGACGCGGAACTTCCTGGCAATATGGCTGCAGACATACCGTCCACACGACGTGGACCGAATGAACGACGCAGCTGACGCCTCGGCAGATGAGGACGGTCGACCGAGCGTGTTTGTACACCTGCCGCATCATCATGAAGCGGTGACGGCGCGAGATGAGATCCTTGCTGCGCTTCCTTCCATCGTCGAGCGGAGCGTGGATGGTTCGTTCCAGCCGCAGGATGTGATCGACGAGCTCCGTCGACGGGGAAGCGTGTACGCGGAGTCGACGATACGGACCCACATCGTCAGCCGGATGTGCTCCGACGTACCAGACCATCACGCCCGAACGTACGACGACCTAGAACGGCTCGCCCACGGCCGGTACCGGCTCGCGGCGTCGCCTCGGCCGATGGCCAGCCAACGGCCGTGGGCGATTCGATTGACACTCCTAGCCTCCGACGCGGAGCTAGACCGGATCGTCGAGCGGATCGGCGCGGCGATCTGTGAATCACCCGATCACCCCGGTCCTTGCGCCAATCCGTGGTTAGTGAGCGCGACCCCAGTAGACGACGTCGAGGAGACAGAACGCTCGACCTGGCTGCCGTCTGTCGACGAACTGATCGAGCAGCGTCAAGCAGAACACGACTGGTGACGAGCGGAAGCTGGCCTGCTTCACCCCGGTGGGCCCGAGGAAGTAGGCACCGCAGCTACGGCAGAAGGCCCCTCCGCTTCCCCGTCAACTACCAGTTGCCCATTCGCACCCGGGTAGCCGCGGTCGGGCGAGTTGGGCGGCGAGCTGAGCGTTTCGATGGGCGAAATCGGCCCATTCAGCCGGCGTACTGGTGAGATACGCGCCGGCGCGTGTTCGGGTGCAGGCCCGTTGGGTCCAGGTGCGTAAGCGGCCGGCCCGCATCTGGAAGCGAACGAGAATGCCGTCGGCCCACCCGGCGATGTCGCAGTCATGCGACTCCGGGCGCGTGACCTGTTGCGGGGAGGTGATCCAGTCGACCGCGTCGAGTTCGGCGTTGAGGCGGGCCGCGAGCTCGAAGGCCAGGACCTCGGCGGCGTGGCTGCGGCGCGCCCGCAACAGACCGCACACGGCCGCGACGGTGGCGTCATCGCGGTCGAGAACATCGGTGATGGTCCGGACAAGGCTGTCACGGTCGGCGGTGCCGACTCCGAGCTTGGCAGCCATGTCCCGTTGCGAGCCTGTCAGAGCTGTGCCGGTGTACGCCAACGGCAGGACCCGGTCCAGGGCAGCTGCCCTCTCGTGCTGCGCGGTGCGCAGGAGCTCGCAATGAGCGTGTCACTCAAAGAGGGAAGCCGAGTGACGCAGCCGGGCGGCGCGTCGCTGTTTGTTGTCTTGAATCTGGCTGCTCATCTGGACGCCGCGGCCACAACGGGTCACCGGGAACGAGCAGCATCATGCATGTGATGCTCCCGGATCCGGCAGCATCACCTCCAACGGTTAGCCGACCCCCACCGTCTGCGGCGCGGACGGTCGATCTGCTGGCGTTGCGCTGGACCCTGGCGTAGCAAGCCGCGGACCTCCATGCGGGAGATCCGGAAGTCCGCGTGCTGACTAACGTCAGAACCAGGTGGCGGTCAGTGCTTGCAGTAACCCACGATCGGCGTCCACCGGTTCAGCCGCGCGGAGGGTGCCTTCCAACGCGATCGCGGCGTCCCGCTCGGATGAGTTGGCGTGGCACGCGCAGTCCAGCCATTCCGAAGCCGAGTACGCGTCGCTGATGGCACCGCCGGGATAGTCGAGAACCGGCGCCAGCCGCGCCAACAATCGGATGGCCGCGAAATCGTCAGCATGCGGCTGTCCGGAAACGACTGAACCAACCATCCGCGCGAGCAACTCGGTGACCTGGTCCGCGGGCATCTCACGGATACCAAGGTCGACCATCACCTCGGGTACCAGCCGGTCGACCCTCCAGGGCGACGCGGCCCGCGGAAGCCCGGCAAGCTCAGAAACCGCCTGCCCGTCGGCCCCCTGCACGAGCAGATGAGCCGCTACGGCCGGCCAATCACTGCTAAGGATGAGGCCGAGGCGTTGGGCGGCACCCACCACACGACGTTCGTCGTCGGTAAGCGCCCCGTTCATCTCCGACCTCCGGACAGATCACAGACTCGCGCAGACATCATCCGAGCAGCCCGCGACCGAGGGCGGACAGCTGTCTTCCTTCAACCACATCGTATAGATGTCTTTGTGCCGCCCCCGTTCCCGACGCCAAAAACAAAGGCTAGCTGTGGTCATACTCGAGAACCGGGGCCGGCGTATCGCCCACCCGGGCAGCATTGCTGCGGGTCGAACACCGGAGTGCCCTCCCGACAGGACCAGCCGAGCTTTGCCCCGCAATGCCGCGCGGATGTCGTTGATCTCCTCGACCAGGCCTTGGCCGACGTCACCGGATCCACACTCACCGCACAGTTGTCGTTGAAGTGTGCTCAGTGACCTGCCCGGCTGGCTCAACCGGGTCCGGTTCGAGCGGGTCCAGCCCTGAATCCGCCCGCTGACCTCTCCCGGTCGATCGCGGCGGCGGCGAGTTGCGCGCGGTTGGTTGTGTCGAGCTTGGTGAAGATGTGCGAGAGGTGCGTCTTCACCGTGCCCCGGCTCATGAGCAGGCGCGCGCCGATCTGCGGGTTGGTCAGGCCCTGGGCGACCAGGCGGACGACCTCCAGCTCGGTGGGGGTGAGGCTGGACCAGCCGCTCGCCGGGCGGCCGCGGCGGCCCCGGGATCGGCGGGCGTACTCGACGGCCACGTCGAGTGTGAGCCGCGCGCCCTCGGTCGCCGCCCGCTCGAACGCGGCGGCCCCGAGCGCGTCCCGCAGGTTGCCGATGATGAGGTCGTACGCCCGCTGCGGGTCGGGACCGCGCGGCAGGCCGGCGTCCGTGCGCGCGGAGTCGGCCGCGTAGAGAATGCGCACATCGTCTGGCGCCGGTTGGAGGGCCGCGCCGACCCGGGCGAGTGCCTCCAGGCTGTCGAGTTGGGCGGCACGGAGCCTGCGGTCGACGCGGATGGTCAACGCCGCGTGGTGGAGCTCGACGGCCCGGGTGCGGCCGTCGGCGTCCGCGGCCGCGAGGTCTGCCTGCGCGGCGTACGCCTCCGCCAGTGCCGCGGGCATGCGCAGGCGTCGCGCGACCTCGACCGCCCGGTCGAGCGCCGCGACCGCCTCGGCGCGGCGGCCAGTGGTGGCGAGGGCCGCGCCGAGGTGGGGCAGGGCCTGACCGGCGAGCCAGGTGGCGGTGCCGCGGTCGGTGGAGCGGGCGGCGCGCCGCAGCCAGTCGACGGCGGCCGGCGGGTCGTCCCGACGCATCGACAGCACGGCCATGGCGCGGTCGAGACCGGGTATGAACACCTCGTCCTCGGCGCCCTCGACCAGCCGCAGCACGGGGTCGATCACGTCCTCGGCGCGGGCCAGGTCGCCGGTCAGCGCCTCGATCCGGGCGAGCACCGAGCGGGCCATCCCGACCCGCAGGTAGTCGCCGAGGGGTTCGGCGACCCGCAGCGCCTCCGTGGCGAGATCCCGCGCCCGGCCCGGGTCGCCGGCGGCCAGCGCACCGTCCGCCTGGTAGGTCAGCAGCGTGGACAGCACACCGCGGTGGTGCCGCAGGTGACGCCGGATGCCTTCGTCGATGATCGCTTCGGCCTCGGCGTGCTGGTCGCGTAGGTGCAGGATCATCGCCTGCAGCGCCCGGGCGCCGCCGAGCACGAAGGTGGTCCCGCTCGCGTGCGCCGCGGCATGGGCCCGCTCGCACAGGTGCCAGGCCTCGTCGAAGTCGTACCCGTCCACCGCGCCGATCACGACGGCGAGCGCCGGCCCCACGACGCTGTAGAGCGCGGTGCTGGC
>NZ_JBFAIU010000324.1:0-8648 GCF_040654855.1 Asanoa sp. NPDC050611 | reverse complement strand
GCTCCGCCGGGTTCAGCGTGTCGAGCACGACCAGCAGGGCGAGCCCGACTGCGTCGGCGAGCAGCGCCTCGTCCTCCGGGCTCGGACCGTCGGCGGGGCTCACCACCGGGTCCGGCACGTGGGTGTCGAGCGGGAGGTCGGGCCGCCGGGATCGCAGCATGTTGAGGCAGATCCGGCCCACGACCGTGGTCAACCAGCCGCCGAGGTTGTCGATCTCCGCCACGTCGGTGCGGGCGAGCCGGAGCCACGTCTCCTGCACGGCGTCGTCAGCCTCGTGGAGGGAGCCGAGCATCCGGTACGCGACCGCGCGCAGGCGGCTGCGGTGCCCCTCGAAGATCCGGGCCAACTCGATTTCGTCCACCGGTCACATCCTCTCGCCACCCCGTGTCATACCTGTAGAAGAGCGAAGCAACAAATGCTCATACAGCGGGAGGAACATCGTGAACAGTCCAATTCTGGTCACCGGCGGCACCGGGACGCTCGGGCGGTACGTGGTCGCCCGTTTGCGCGAGAAGGGCAGCGAGGTGCGGGTACTCACCCGCAGCCCGCGGCCGGCCGCCGACGGGGTCACCTATGTGGTCGGTGACCTGGCCACGGGCGAGGGAGCGGACGCCGCGGTCGAGGGCGTGTCCACCGTCGTGCACTGCGCCGGCAGCCAGAAGGGCGACGACGTCAAGGCCCGCCACCTGATGGCGGCGGCGGCCCGGGCGGGCGTCGGGCATGTGGTCTACATCTCGGTCGTCGGCGCCGACCGCGTGCCGGTGAAGAGCGCGGTGGACCGGGCGATGTTCGGCTACGTCGCGGCCAAGCGCGCCGCCGAGGAGATCGTCGCCGGCTCCGGAGTGCCGTACACGACGCTGCGCGCCACGCAGTTCCACGAGCTGGCCTTCACGGCGGTCGCGGCGATGGCGAAGCTGCCGGTCGTGTTCGCGCCCGGCGGCACGAAGCTGCAGCCGATCGCCGCCGACGACGTGGCCGCGCGGCTGGTGGAACTCGCCCTGGGCGAGCCGCAGGGTCTCGTGGCCGACATGGGCGGCCCGCGCGCGTACCTGTTCGCCGACCTGGCCCGCGGCTACCTGCGCGCGACCGGCCGCCGCCGCCCGATCCTGTCGTTCCCGGCACCGGGTGCCGCGGCCCGGGCCTACCGGGCGGGCGCCAACCTGACCCCGGAACACGCGGTCGGCCACCAGACGTGGGAGGAGTTCCTCACGCAGCGCCTGGCGGTCTAGCCGAGGTCGCGGCTCAGGTCGCGCAGCAGCGCGTCGACGGGCTGGGCCTGGGCCAGCGCCGGCGGGGGCACGACCACCACCGGGCAGTGGGCGCGGCGCACCGCGTAGCGGGTGACCGGGCCCGGGCCGAACAGGTGCCGGCGCCGGTCCCCGCCGACGACGAGCAGGTCCGCTTCCGCGCCCGCGTGCTCGACCAGGCTCTGGCCGGTCATCCCCTCCAGGACCACCTGCTCGATGCGGACGCCGCGCGGCAGGCCGCCCATGGCGGCCTCGAACGTGTACGGGACGAGCAGCTTCGCCTCCGCGGCGTGCACCCGGCGCTCGAACTGGGCCGTGACGTCCCGCCACATCGGGCGGAACAGCCACACCCGGACCGCGTGCAGCGTCGCGTCGCGCTCGCGGGCCACGTCCACCGCGTGGCGGAGCGCCTGGAGGCCGGCCAGCGAGGGGCTGACACCGACAACGACCGTGGATCGCATCCGCCAAGCATGTGGGCGCGACACCACGCCGGTCCAGGATCTTGCTGAAATCCTGACGGGGCCGGGCCGGGTCTTTACGCCGCTTCGGCGGCGTCCATCGCCTTGTAGATGCGTTGTTCCGAGACGGGGTACGGCGTGCCGAGCGCCTGGGCGAACACGTTGACCCGCAGCTCCTCGATCATCCAGCGGATCTCCGTGACCGCCTCGGCCCGCCGGCGGCTCGGTGACAGCGCGGCGAGCATCGCGTCGTACTCCTTCTGCACCTGGGCGATCCGGGCCTGGCCGGCGCGGTCCCGGGCCGGGTCCTGGCCCAGCCGGTCCAGGCGCCGCTCCACCGCTGACATGTACCGCGGCAGGTCGTTGAGGTGGGCCCAGCCGGTCGCGGTCACGAACCCCGGGTAGATCAGCGACGAGACCTGGGCCCGCACGTCGCTGAGCGCCGCCAGCGCGTCCAGCGAGGTCATCCGGGCGATCCGCTGCTCCACCGCGTGCTGTGCGGCCAGCGCCTTCTCGACCCGCGCGACCACCGCGACCACCGTGTCGACCAGCTCGCCCCGGACCTGGTCGCGCAACGCGGCGAACGCCGTCGGATCCCACGCCGGCCCGCCCGCCTGGGCGACCAGCCGGTCGACGGCCGCGCCGGCGCAGTCGCGCAGCAGGTCGGCGACGTTGCGGTGGGGATTGCGGGAGAGTGCGAGCTTCTGCTGGTTGCTCAGCCGGCCCTGCAGGAACGTCGCCGGGTTGGGCAGGGTGAGCAGCAGCAGGCGTCGCGTGCCGGCGACCATCGCCGCCGCCTGCTCCCCGGCGGTGTCGAACACCTCGACGCCGACCGTGCCGCCCTCGTCGACCAGGGCCGGGTAGGCGGTCACCCGGAAGCCGGCCCGGTCCTGCTCCAGCGAGCGGGGGAGCGGCCCGAAGTCCCACGCGGTCAGGCCGGTGCGGGCGATGCCGGGTGCGGCCGCCGTGACCGTCGCGCGTACCTCGGCCTTGAGCTGGGCCTGCAACGCCGCGAGGTCCTTGCCGCGGGCCACCTCGCGGTCGCCGTCGACCACCCGGTAGGTCAGCTTCAGGTGGTCCGGCACGCGCCCGTAGTCCCAGGCGTCGTGCGGCACCGTCACCCCGGTCATCCGGCGCAGCTCGCCGGTGACGGCGTCCACGAGCGACACGCCTTCGGTCGGCCGGATCCGGGCCAGCACCGCGCGCGCGAAGTCGGGCGCCGGCACGAAGTTGGTGCGGATCGCCTTCGGCAGCGAGCGGAGCAGCGCGATCACCAGATCCTCGCGCAGCCCGGGCACCTGCCAGTCGAAGTCCTCCGGCCGCACCTGACCCAGCATCGGCAACGGCACGTCGACCGTCACACCATCCGATGTGGAACCCGGTGCGAACTCGTACGTCAGCGGCAACGGCGCCGACTCGGAGCGCCACACGTCGGGATAGGAGGCCGGGTCGACGTCACCGCGTCCGGCGTTGACGAGGAACTCGCGGGTGAACGTCAGCAGCGTCGGGTCGGAGCGCCGCGCGCTCTTCCACCACGTGTCGAAGTGCCGGCCGGACACCACCTCGGCGGGGATGCGCTGGTCGTAGAAGGAGAACAGGGTCTCGTCGTCGACCAGGATGTCGCGCCGCCGCACCCGGTCCTCCAGCGCCGACACCGACTCGAGGAGGGCCGCGTTGTCGCGGAAGAAGTGGTGGTTGGTGGTCCAGTCGCCCTCGACCAGCGCGTGCCGGATGAACAGCTCGCGGGAGAGCGCCGGGTCGATCCGGCCGTACTGCACCCGCCGGCCGACCACGATCGGCACCCCGAACAGGGTCACCCGCTCGACGGCCACGACCGACGCCTGCTTCTTCTCCCAGTGCGGCTCGCTGTAGCTGCGCTTGACCAGGTGGCCGGCGAGCGGCTCGACCCACTCGGGCTCGATCCGGGCGTTGACCCGGGCCCACAGCCGCGAGGTCTCGACCAGTTCCGCCGACATCACGTACCGCGGCGGCTTCTTCGTCAGCGTGGAGCCCGGGAAGATGGCGAACCGCGCACCCCGGGCGCCCACGTACTCGCGTTTCTCGCCCTCGCGCAGGCCGATCTGCGACAGCAGCCCGGCCAGCAGCGACTGGTGCAGCCGGTCCGGGTCGGGCGACGACGACGCCACCAGTGACAGCGACTTGGTCACCTGCCGGAGCTGGGCGTGGATGTCCTGCCACTCCCGCACGCGCAGGTAGTTGAGGTATTCCGCGCGACACAGCCGGCGGAACGCGCTCGACGACAGCTCGCGCTGCCGGTCCCGCAGGTGCTTCCACAGGTTGAGGTAGGCGACGAAGTCCGAGGCCGGGTCGGCGAACCGGGCGTGCAGCTGGTCGGCGTGCGCCCGGTGCTCCACCGGCCGCTCGCGCGGGTCCTGGATGGACAGTGCGGCGGCGACCACGGAGACCTCGTCGAGACAGCCGTTGCGGTCGGCCTCCAGCACCATCCGCCCGAGCCGGGGGTCGACGGGGAGCTGCGCGAGCCGGCGGCCCACCTCGGTGAGCCGTTTCGCGTCGTCCAGCGCGCCCAGCTCCTGCAGCAGCGCCACGCCGTCGGTGATGTTGCGGCGGTCCGGCGGGTCGATGAACGGGAACTTCGCGACGTCGCCGAGCCCGATGGCCGTCATCTGCAGGATGACCGAGGCGAGGTTGGTACGCAGGATCTCCGGCTCGGTGTATTCCGCCCGCGACAGGAAGTCCTGCTCGTCGTAGAGCCGGATGCAGATGCCCGGCGACGTGCGCCCGCTGCGGCCCTTGCGCTGGTTGGCCGACGCCTGTGAGACCCGCTCGATCGGCAGCCGCTGCACCTTGAGCCGATGGCTGTAGCGGGAGATCCGCGCGGTGCCCGGGTCCACCACGTACTTGATGCCCGGCACGGTCAGCGAGGTCTCGGCGACGTTGGTGGCCAGCACCACCCGGCGCCCGGTGTGCGCCTGGAACACGCGGTGCTGCTCGGCGGAGGAGAGCCGCGCGTAGAGCGGGAGGATCTCCAGGTGCGGCAGGTCGAGGCGGGCCAGCGCGTCGGCCGTGTCCCGGATCTCCCGCTCGCCGCTCAGGAAGACCAGGACGTCGCCGGGACCCTCGGCGGCCAGCTCCGTGACCGCGTCGCCGATCGCCTGGATCGGGTCGCGCACGACCGCGCCCGCGATCTCCTCGTCGTCCTCGTCGTCGACGGCCTCCTCCAGCACCAGCGGCCGGTAACGGACCTCGACGGGGTACGTGCGACCGGACACCTCCACCACCGGCGCCGGCTCGCCGGAGGCCTGGCGGAAGTGCTGGGCGAACCGCTCCGTCTCGATGGTCGCCGAGGTGATCACGACCTTGAGGTCGGGCCGGCGGGGCAGGAGGGATGCCAGGTAGCCGAGGATGAAGTCGATGTTGAGGCTGCGCTCGTGGGCCTCGTCGATCACCAGCGTGTCGTACCGCAGGAGATCCCGGTCGTGCTGCAGCTCGGCCAGCAGGATGCCGTCGGTCATCAGCTTGACCAGGGTGTCGTCGCCGCCCCGGTCGGTGAACCGGACCTTGTAGCCGACGGTGCTGCCCAGCGGCGTGCCCAGCTCCTCCGCGATCCGGTCGGCGACCGTCCGGGCGGCCAGCCGGCGGGGCTGGGTGTGCCCGATCTGCCCGCGTACGCCCCGGCCCAGCTCCAGGCAGATCTTGGGGATCTGGGTCGTCTTGCCGGACCCGGTCTCGCCGGCCACGATCACCACCTGGTGGTCGCGGATCGCCGCCGCGATGTCGTCGCGCCGCTCGCTGACCGGCAGCTCGGCCGGGTAGCGGATCACCGGGACGGCCGCCTGCCGGGCCGCGACGCGGGCCTCGGCGGCCACCACCTCGGCCTCGATCGCCGAGACGGCCGCGGCCTTCTTCGCGGCATCGCGGATCTTGCGGGTGCCTTCCAGCCGCCGGCCCAGCCGGTGCGCGTCACGCAGGGTCAGGGTCGACAGGCGGGCGGGCAGCGACGGGTCGGGCGCGTTCATCTCGCGCCCAAGGATAGGCGGGACGGGCCGGGTCAGCTCGTGGTTATCCGGACGACGTGATCTTTGGCGGTCGGCTCCGTGAACCGGAGCAGGCCCGCACCCTCGGCCTCGACGGCCGCGGTGGCCGCCTTGGTCAGCTTCTCGAACGCGTTGACCGTGAGCGTCGCCACGCCCCGCTTGGTCTCCGTCGACCAGACCCCGGCGACCAGACCGTCGATCAGCAGGGTGGGCAGCCAGCGCAGGTTCCGCTTGAGATAGACCCGCTCCTTGTACGCGTCGGGCAGGATCCGGGCGCGCCGGTTGGCCGCGTACGCGAGCAGCGCGTTGTCGAACGCCGGCAGGAACCGGGGCGGTGCGGGTGTGTCCTCCGCCGGCCGGGGTGCGCCCGGCAGGTCGTAGAGCGTCCGCCGCCCACCGGCCTCGCCCAGGGTGAGCAGGTCGAGCCGCTCGATCGCCGCCTTGACCGGCCCGGCACCGGCGCCCAGCCAGTAGGCGATGTCGTCGGCACCGGCCGGCCCGAACGCGCCCAGGTGCCGGGTGACCGCCGTCTCCCAGGCCTTTTCGCTGGTCAGACCCTTCGGGGTGGGCGGGCCGGCGTGGTAGGCGGCCGGGGTCTTGGCACCCCAGTCGCCGTTCGCGGGCACCTTGACGAAGGCCGGCTGGGCCCGGAACGGCCGCCACTTGTATTCCTGCTGTGCGGTCACCGCCTTGGCCGGCAGCGCGTCCGGGTGCTTTTCCACCCACTGCTCCGCGAACGCGGTCAGCTCGTCGCCGGTGCGGGCCTGCCTGGCGTACGCGATGGTGTCGTCGAGCATCTTCGAAGCCTGCTCGGGGGTCTCCACGCCGCGCAGCAGCCAGCCACCGACCCCGGTGTCCGCCGCGATCCGCGCCCAGACGGGGTGCTCGGCGGCGCTGACCAGGTGGAGGGTGCGGCGCATGAGGATGCCGGTGACGACGTCGCCCTTGCCGAGCACGGCCCAGAGGTCGTCGGCCGAGAAGTCGGCGAGCCGGCTCCAGAGGCCGATCGGTGGCGAGGACCACTGCTGTGCCTGGAGTGCGCCCACCTGTTCGATAGCCGACACCAGCGCTTTGCCGCTGTGCTTACCGCCACCTGGTCCGATATGCCTGTCCAGCAGGCCCTGGCGGGCCAGCAGCGCGCGGTTCAGACCGACCGCGGTCGCGGTATCTTGGGGAGTTCGCATGGTTCCCGGTTCGCTTCCGGAGGAAAAGTCGTTGTCTGAGCGCGTTGATCCTAGTCGCGTCCTCGATCCCACAGACTCACCTGCCGAGATGGAAGCTGAACAAAAGCACCTGACGGGCCTCTACGACCGGCTGGACGGCATGCGGGCCCTGGCCGAACAGCGGCTGTCGGGGGCCCTCGAGGCCACCGGCGGCACGCCGCAGGCCCGGTCACAGCGGGAGTCGTCGGTCGGCATGTACACCGAGCAGCTCGGCCAGCTCTCCGCCGTGGAGAGCGGGCTCTGCTTCGGCCGGCTCGACCCCGAGTCCGGTGCGCCGCTCTACATCGGCCGGATCGGCATCTTCGACGAGGAGGGCGACTACGAGCCGCTCCTGCTCGACTGGCGGGCACCCGCCTCGCGCCCGTTCTACCTGGCCACCGCGGCCGACCCGCTGGGCATCCGGCGGCGCCGGCACATCCGCTCCAAGGGCCGCACGGTGGTCGCCCTCGACGACGAGGTGCTCGACCTCGTCCGGGCGGTCCTCGGGCTGCTGCTGCTCGCCGCCGGTACGACGCTCTCGGTGCTGATCTCCGACCTGGCCGCGGACGCGGCGGACGACGCGGCCTTCTTCGTCATGCTCTCGCTCTGCGTGGGCGTCGGGCTGCTCGGCCCGTTCGTGCTCCGGGCCACCATCGCGGTCGCGCGCCCTTTGCTCGCCCTCGCCGGCGGCACCGGGCGGCTGGCCGCGGACACCGTCGCCGTGCTGTCCCGGTCGCTGTCCGGCGCGCTGGTCCCGCTGGTGCTGGCCGTCGCGTTCGCCGGCGTGAAGGTCGGCTTCCACACGACGACCGCGCACCTCGCCGGCCCGGGCCCGGCCACCGAGGTGTGGCTCGACTACGCCGGCACCGCGGTCTACTGCGTCTTCGCCGCCGTCGCCGCGGTCAACACCCTCGCCACGGTGGTGGTCGGCCGGCGCCGCGACCTGGCGCTGCTCGGGCTCGCGGGGGCCACCCGCGGGCGCGTGCTGGCGGTCGTGGTCTGCGAAGCTGGCATCGTGACGGTCACCGGGCTCGTTCTCGCCGCAGGGGTCGCGGGCGTCACGCTCATGCCGATCGTCCACACCGCGCTGGGCACCTGGATCCCGTACGTGCCGCCGGCCACGCTGGCCGTGGGGGTGCTCGCCACCGCCGGTGTGGTGGCCGCCGGCACCGTCCTCCCGGCCGCCCTGCTGACCCGCCGCCGGCCGATCGAGGCGGTCGGTTGACCGCCGTCCTGCTCGCCCCGTTCACGCCGGCGACGTGGCGGCGGGTCGGCTACGCGTTCGCCGGCCTGTTCCTCACGGCGCCGGCCTTCCTCGTGCCGGTGATGCTGGTCGTCGCCGCGCCGGTGGCCCTGCTCGGCATCGGCCTGCCGCCACTGGTCGGCCTGCTGCTGCTGGCCCGCCACCTGCCGGCCTGGTTCGGTGCGCTGTCGCGCCCGCTGCTCGGCTGGGACCTGCCGTCACCCCCGCCGCTGGTCGGCCGGACGGTGCTCGCCCGGGCGCGCGAGGTGCTGGTCGACGGCCGGGCGTGGCGGGCGGCCGTCTACGCGTTCGTCAAGGCACCGCTCACCTTCGTCACCGCGTACCTCACGCTGCTCGGCACCGTCTTCGGCGCGCTGCTGCTCACCTCGGCGCTGTGGTGGTCGGCGGGCGAGATCGTGCTCGGCCCGGTGGGCGGCGCCGGCTGCGTAGGTCGCGCCTTCGCGCGCGGCGCCGTAGGTCGC
>NZ_JBFAIU010000323.1:0-8707 GCF_040654855.1 Asanoa sp. NPDC050611 | reverse complement strand
CACCCATGAAGCCGAGCGAGCGGCCGATGGTGTTCTCGTCGACCAGCTTGCGCACCGCCGCCGGGTCCGCACCGCGCTCGCGCGCCACCCGGGCGCTGCAGGAGGCCGAACGGGCCCGGGCCGACGCCGACGCCGCGCTCGGTCGTCTCCGGGCGGCCCGCAAGGCCGCCGAACGCGCCGCCGCACAGGCCCGCCGCCGGGTGGGCGAGGTCGAGGCCGCGCTCGAGGCGATGGACGAGGACGAATGACTCCGGAGCAGACCGCGCAGGCGTCCCGGGACGCGGTGGTGGAGTTGGGCGGCGCGTACGCGGAATGTCCGCGGACCCTGCGCCGGGCGCGCGAGCTGGGCCTGTCCGGCTGGGCGTTCTACGTGGCCGGTCGCGGTGGCGCGCTGGGCGACGTGCGGTCCGACACGGTGGCCGCCGCGCTCGGCTTCATCGCGCCCGAGGCGGTCGCCGACGGCTGGGACGGCGCCCGGCGGGTCCTGCCGCCCGCCGACGTCGCGGCCGTGCACCTGGCCGAGTGCTGCCGCTGGGGCGTCGAGCAGCTCGGCCGGTTCCCCCGGGTCGAGCGGCTGGTCGAGCTGACCCAGCAGGTGGTGATCGCCGCCGACGCGTCCGCGCTGCCGCTGTTCGCCGCCTGGCGGGCCATGCCGGTGCCGGACGACCACCCGGGCGCGCAGGCCGCCGTGCTGCTGCACCTGCTGCGGGAGCACCGCGGTGGCGCGCACCTGCTGGCCGTGCGGGCCAGTGGGCTGAGCCCGCTGGAGGCGATCCTCTCGGGACCCGAGGGCGAGGCGGGCGCGGTGGCGTGGGGCTGGCAACCGCCGTACCCCGGCGTCGGTCCGCTGCTGCGGCGCCGCGTGTGGGCCGAGGCCGTGACGGACCGGATCACCTCCTCGGCGTACGCGGTGCTCGGTCTCGACGAACGGATCGAGCTGCTCGGCCTGCTGGACAGCGCGCGCAAGGGGGTACGCCCGACCAACAGCGAGCCGACCCGGCAGGTGCTCGACTAATTCGTTGGCGTCGAACCCCTGGCGTGTGGGAGAAACTCCGGCATGACGGCGTTCCCCGACGGCTGGACCACCCGCCGGCCCACCCTCGACGACCTGCCGGCGATCCTCGACCTGATGCGGGCGAGCGACGTCGCCGCGGCCGGTGAGGCGGAGACCGGCGAAGACGACGTCAAGGCGGCGCTCACCTCGCCGCACGTCGACCCGGCCCGCGACTGCTGGCTGGCCTACGCGCCCGACGGGCGGCTGGGCGGCTGGGCCTACATCGACAACGAGAACGGCGGCGACAGCGAGTTCGTCGAGGTCTACGTGCACCCCGACGGCGGGGAGCCGAGCCGGGTGCCGCTGCTCGACCTGGTGCTGCGCCGGGTCGCGGAGCGGGCCACCGAGCGCGGCTTCGCGACGGTCACCGCCAAGGCCGGTGCGCTGCCCACCGAGACCGCCTACATCGCCGCGATCGAGGGCGCCGGGTTCCACTTCGTGAAGCGCTACGCCCGGATGCGCGTCTCGCTCGCCGACGTCACACCCCAGCCGCTGCCGGCGGGCGTGACGATCCGGCTGGTCCGGCCGGACGACGACGAAGACATGCGGCTGTTCCACCGGATCTACGACACCGGCTTCCGCGACGCGCACGACTACCAGCCGCGCGACTACGAGGCGTGGCGCGACTACGTCGCCGGGCTGAGCGCGGTGGCCTGGGACGAGTGGTTCGTCGCCGAGGTCGACGGCGTGCCGGCCGGGGTCCTGATGTCGTCCAACCAGGTGCTCGAGCACAACGAGGGTTGGGTCAAGAACCTCGCGGTGCTACGCGAGTTCCGCCGGCGCGGGGTCGGCGGCGCGCTGCTGCGGCACGCGTTCACCGTCTACGCCGGCAAGGGCCGCACCCAGGCCGGCCTGGGCGTCGACCTGACCAGCCCGACCAGGGCGGCCAACGTCTACCGCGCGGCCGGGATGTCCGCGATCTATGAGGCCGACATCTTCGAGCAGCAGGTGACCGCGGTCTAGACCTCGGGCGACGAGGTCTTCGTCGGGCGGCTGCGCAGCTCGCTCACGTAGTCGTCCGGGGCGCCGGCCTTCTCGGCCGCGTTGGCGATCTCCGAGAGATACCACGCGGTCGGCAGGCCACCCTCGTAGCCGTTGAAGACGTACACCCAGACGGTCTGGTCGCCCTCCAGGGTGACCGCGCGTAGGTGCAGCTTGCGGTACGTCTCCCCGGCCGCACCCTCGACCTCGTCGAGCTGGGACGCGTCCCAGGGGTGCACGTCGTAGAGCGCGACGAAGACCCGGTCGCCGGGTGACTCGACGATCGTGGTGACCGCGCCCTCCCAGCCGATGACGTCTTCGCCGGCGAAGGTGAGCCGCCAGCCTTCCAGCCAGCCAGTGCCCACCATCGGCGAATGCGGACAGTAAGCACGCATTCGGGCGGGATCGAGGTTTGAGCCGTACGCGGCGTAATGACGCACGGCGATGACGATAGCCCTGTCCGCCGGTCGTGGAGAATACGACACGTGACACGAATCGTTATCGTGGGTGGCGGCCCGGCTGGTTACGAGGCAGCACTGGTCGCCGCGCAGCTCGACGCCGACGTGACGGTGGTCGAGGCGGAGGGCGCCGGCGGCGCCTGCGTGCTCTCCGACTGCGTACCCTCAAAGACCTTTATTGCCAGCTCAGACGTGGTGACGGCCTACCGGGACACCGAGCGCTTCGGTGTGCACTCCGGTGGGCTCGAAGCCGTGACCGTCGATGCCCAGGCCGTCAACTCGCGGGTGAAGAACCTCGCGCAGGCCCAGTCGAATGACATCCACAACAAGCTCGTCAAGGCGGGCGTCAACTTCGTGGCCGGCACCGCCCGGCTCGGTGCCGACACGTTGGGTCACACCCACCGGGTGGAAATCACCCCGGCGAGCGGTGACGCGCCGTACGCGGTCGATGCGAGCACTGTGTTGATCGCCACTGGGGCCACCCCGCGGGTGCTGCCGACGGCCGTGCCGGACGGCGAGCGGATCCTCGACTGGCGCCAGCTCTACGACCTGCCTGAGCTGCCGGAACACCTGATCGTGATCGGCTCGGGGGTGACCGGCGCCGAGTTCGCCAGCGCGTACCTGGCGATGGGCGTACGCGTGACGCTCGTCTCGAGCCGCGACCGGGTGATGCCGCACGAGGACGCGGACGCCGCGCAGGCCATAGAGCGGGTCTTCCGCTCGCGGGGCATGACCATCCTCAACAACTCCCGCGGCAACGCGGTCCGGCGCACCGCCGACGGTGTCGAGGTCGAGCTCAGCGGCGGCGGCACCGTCACCGGCTCGCACGTCCTGATGGCGGTCGGTTCGGTGCCGAACACGGCCGGCCTGGGCCTGGCGGAGTACGGGGTCGCCGTCGGCAAGGGCGGCCACATCACCGTCGACCGGGTGTCCCGCACCAACGTCCCTGGCATCTACGCGGCCGGCGACTGCACCGGCTTGCTCGCGCTGGCCAGCGTCGCGGCGATGCAGGGCCGGATCGCGATGTGGCACGCGCTCGGCGAGGCCGTCCAGCCGCTGCGGCTGCGCACGGTGGCCGCCAACGTGTTCACCGACCCGGAGCTGGCGACCGTCGGGGTCAGCCAGAACGACGTCGACGCGGGGCGCGTGCCGGCCCGCGAGGTGATGCTGACGCTCGCCGGCAACGCCCGCGCCAAGATGGCCGACCTCGGCGACGGCTTCGTCAAGCTGTTCTGCCGGCCGGCCAGCGGTCAGGTGGTCGGGGGCGTGGTGGTCGCGTCGAAGGCGTCGGAGCTGATCCTGCCGATCACGCTGGCGGTCGAGAACAACATGACCGTCGACCAGCTCGCGCACACCATCACGATCTATCCCTCGCTGTCGGGGTCGATCACTGAGGCGGCGCGTCAGCTGATGCTGCACGAACCGGAGTAGCGTCCAGCGGCGCTGGTTCGGTCGGGCCGGCGCCGCGCAGGGCGGCCGGCTTCCAGAGCGCCAGGCCCCAGCCGGCGCCGGCGAACAGCACGGCCGCGATGACCGCGACCACGATCAGGCGCCAGCCCGACGAGGTGAGCGCGGCGCCGCCGAGGTGGCCGACCAGCGCGCCGTAGGCGGCCCAGCCGACCGCGGCGAGCGCCTGGTAGAGCAGGAACTGCTTGTAGGGGTAGCGGGCCCGGCCGGCGGAGAAACACGCGGCCATCCGCCCGCCGGGAACGAACCGGCAGATCAGGATCACGACCGGACCAGGCTCGCGCAGGCCACGGGTGAGCTTGCGGGCCGCCCGCCGGGCCCGGCCGGAAGGCTGCTGGGCCGACTTCGCGACGCCGTCGGTCTGGATGCCGCACCGCTGGCGCAGCCGGGCGATCAGGCCGGTGCGGTGGTGGGTGGACCGGCCGAGCAGGTAGCAGGCCCAGTCGCCGAGGATGACGCCGGCGGCGCCGACGGCGATGGTCGTGGGGAGGCTGAGATGGCCGTACGCGGTCAGCGCGCCACCGGTGATCATGATGGCCTGGGTGGGTATGACGGGGACGAAGGCGTCCAGCACCAGCAGGCCGAGCAGCAGAAGGTATGCGGAGACAGGAGAGGTCGCCGCGCCAAGCACGTCGGCCATCCGCCCACCCTCCGTCCGCCGCGATCAGGATAGTTTCCGAAAAGCCCTGATGGGGGACACTTGCCCAGCGTCCCCCGCCGCTGTCCGGCATTCGACCCTACAGACGTCACCGTGCTGGCGGCGTACCGTGGAAATGTGCGGTCCGGCACGTCGGGTCCCCCGTTCCCGGTGTGCCGGGCCGCCGCCGCTGGGCCGTCGGCAGGTCCCGTGCCGACGGCCCCCTGCTATCTGTCGACCGCGTCGGCCGCGGCCATGACCCGCAGGGCGTTGGCGGCCAGGCCGATCCGGAGCGGGGTGTAGCCGCGGGGCTCGCCGTCGACCTCGATCGGCGCCGGACGGTCGGTCTCCAGCCAGATCTCGTCGGTCGCCAGGAACGGCTCCTCGCCGTGGGAGCGGCGATGGCCGGTCGCGGCGTTGCGCGCCGTCTCACGCATCAGCTGAATCCGCCGCGCGTCGCCGACCGGGTACGCGACCAGCAGCCGGTCGTCGGCGTCCGCGTCCGCGGTGATCGGGCGCCCCGAGTGGAAACCGCCGTTGGCGACGTAGAGCTGGTGTGTGACGTACTCGTGTGAGCGGCCGTCTGTGCGCACGGTCACCCGCATCGGGCGGTGGCGGCTCAGCAGGGCGAGCGCCGTCGCGGCGTACGCGAACCGGCCGATCGCCTTCTTGAGCCGCGGCGGTGCGGTGGCGAAGATCTCCGCCGACAGCCCGACGCCGATGTGGTTGGCGAACGGCATCTCGCCGGCCATCCCGAGGTCGACGTCGATCACCTTGCCGCCGGTCAGGATCCCGATCGCGGCGTCGAGCTCGAGCGGGATGTTGACCGTGCGGGCGAAGTTGTTGGTCGTGCCCAGGGGCAGCAGGCCGAGGGCGACGTCGCGGTGCGCGAGGTGCCGGGCCGCCGCGCCGATCGTGCCGTCGCCGCCGCCGACGATCAGCAGGTCGGGGCCGAGCTCGGTGGCCGCCGCGAGGCTGTTGCGCAGCTCGTTCGGGTCTTCGACGGGGAAGCGGCCGAGCAGCTTGAAGCCGGCCGCCTCGACCTGGTGCAGCACCTGCGGGTAGAGCCGCCGGCCACGCCGGGAGTGGGCGTTGACCAGCAGAACGGCCCGGCGACCGTCGCGGATCGCCGTGGTCAGCTCCGGCTTCGTACGCAATGAAGATCCTCTGGGGTGATATTCGCGTGCGTCCCGGGCGGCCGGCTCGCTAACCTGGCGGACATGGTTGGGCCAGCACGCACGACGACGCCGGGATGTCCCGGCGTGCTGCGCTGACCCTACCGTCATCGATCCAGCCCCGGGGCGACTCCGCCGCCGGGGCTGTGTGCTGTCGGGGTGCGGGGTCGTCGCGCTGTCCGACAGGGAGTCACCATGATCGACCATCGCAAGCTCGGCCGCGAGCTCGAGATCTTCCATTCCGACCCGCGTTCCGGCGCGGGCCTGCCGCTGTGGCTGCCGGCGGGTGCGGCCGCGCGGCACGCCGTCGAGGAATATCTGCGCGAGCTCGAACGGCGCAACGGATACCAGCACGTGTTCTCGCCGCCGCTGGGGCGCCGGGAGCTGTTCGAGCAGTCCGGGCATCTCGGCTACTTCGAAGGGGACATGTTCCCGCCGATGCGGGTGTCGCCGGACGACGAGCTGATGCTGCGGCCCGCGTTGTGCCCACACCACTGTCTCGTCTATCTGGCGCGCGGGCGCTCGTACCGGGAGCTGCCGTTGCGGATCGCCGAGCTGGGTGGGATGTACCGCAGTGAGCGCTCGGGGGTGCTCGGCGGGCTGAGCCGGGTCCGCGCGATCCAGCTCAACGACGCGCACATCTTCTGCGCCCTGGCTTCCGTGGGCGCCGAGGTGGCCGAGGTGCTCCACCTGGTCGACGTTGCCCACGCGGCGCTCGGCATCAAGGTCAGCTCGGTGCGGCTGGCGTCGCGCGGCTCGGGCGCGAAGTACGTCGGCTCCGACGAGTCGTGGGACGCGGCGGAGAAGCTGCTGCGCGCGGCGCTGGGCGACCGGTCATATGTGGAGGCGCCAGGCGAGGCGGCGTTCTACGGCCCGAAAATCGACATCCAGGTGCAGGACGCCGCCGGCCGCGAGTGGAGCCTGTCAACCGTGCAGATCGACTTCGACAAGCCGGAGCGGTTCGACCTGTCTTATGTGGATGGGAGCGGGTCGCGGGCCCGGCCGGTGATGGTGCACCGGAGCCTGGTCGGCAGCATGGAGCGGTTGTTCGGCTACCTGATCGAGGCGCACGAGGGCGCGTTTCCCGCGTGGTACGCGCCTCTGCAGGTGCGGGTCCTGCCGGTGTCTTCGTCTGCCGCTGACGCGGCGGCGTCCTTCGCCGCGGCGGCGGTCTCGTCGGGTCTGCGGGCGGACGTCGACGTCGAGGGTGGCTCGCTCGGCGCCCGGATCCGCGCGGCGGCGGCGTTGCGGGTGCCGTATGTCGCGGTGATCGGCGAACGGGAGGCGTCGTCTGGCGAGGTGGCGCTGCGGGTCCGCGGCGGCCGGGAGTTGCCTCCCATGCCGGTGGCGGATGCCCTACGCCTGATCAAAGACGTGGTCGAGGCGCGGTCACTGGAACTGGTGCCTTAACCGGGGCCGGCTGACACTTGCCGCCAGCCTCGGAGCACGACCGGGGGCGGGCCTAGGCGGTTTCGTCGCGCTCGTAGACCCCGGGGACGCCGTCGTCGTCCGGGTCGCGGTCGTCTTCCTCGACGAGCGTGCGGTAGTGGCGGTTGCGAGCCCGGAGCACCACGCTCGCCACCGCGGCCGCCAGGACCGAGCCGATCAGGATGCCCAGTTTCGCGTCCTCGTCGCGTGGGGTGCCGCTGCCGAAGGCCAGTTCGCTGATCAGCAGCGACACCGTGAACCCGACGCCCGCGAGCGAAGCGATGCCCGCGACGTCCCACCAGGACAGGCCGGCGGCCAGCTCGGCGCGGGTGAAGCGGTGCACGAGCCAGCTCGACGCCAGGACGCCGGCGGCCTTGCCCACGAGCAGGCCGAGCACGACGCCGATGGTGACCGGGCTGGTCAGGCCGTCGCTGCCGCCGATCGCGACGCCCGCCGAGAAGAAGGCGAACAGCGGCACCGCGAACCCCGCCGACAGCGGTCGCCACCGGTGCTCGAAATGCTCGGCCAGCCCGGGCCCGGTGCCCGCCGACCGCCGGTGCACCGGCACCGTGAACGCCAGCAGCACCCCGGCGACGGTGGCGTGGATCCCCGACGCGTGCACGAGCGCCCAGGTCACCATGGCGAGCGGCAGCAGGAGCCACCAGGAGCGGACCCGGCGCTGCACGAGCACGCCGAACGCCGCCAGCGGGACCAGCGCCAGCAACAGCGGCAGGACGTGCAGGCTCGCGGTGTAGAAGACCGCGATGATCACGATGGCCAGCAGGTCGTCGACCACCGCGAGGGTGAGCAGGAACGTGCGCAGCGCGGCCGGCAGGTGCGTGTTGATGAGCCCGAGCACCGCGAGCGCGAACGCGATGTCGGTCGCGGAAGGTATCGCCCACCCGCGCGGCGCGCCGTCGGCCGCCACCAGGTTGACCACCGTGTAGATGACCGCGGGGACCGCCATGCCGCCGATCGCGGCGGCCACCGGCAACGCCGCCCGGCGGGGATCGCGCAGGTCGCCCGCGACGAACTCCCGCTTGAGCTCCAGCCCGGCGATGAAGAAGAAGATCGCGAGCAGCCCCTCGGCGGCCCACTCCGCGACGGAAAGGTGGAGTTTCAGCGAGCCGGGCCCGAACTCCGCGTCGGAGATCGCGTCATAGGTGCCGGACCACGGCGTGTTGGCCAGGATCACCGCGGCCAGCGCGGCAGCCAGCAGCAGAAGACCGCCGGCGGTCTCGGTGCGCAGGATGTCGCCGACGCGCCGGGTCTCCACGGGACTGCCCTGGCCGAACAGGCTGACGACGGGCTTGCGGCTGGCCATGGGTGGCTCCTCGGGGTCGGCGAAGCGGCGCCGACCAGCCTTCCCGGCACACCTGCGACCAAGCCTACCGAGCAGGGGCTTTGCTCTGCTTACCCATACGCATCGCGCAAGGGGCGAAGCTCGCCGCCGAGTGCCGCGAGCCGCCGCAAGGTGTAGGAGGCTGCGTCGAACGCCGTACAGCCG
>NZ_JBFAIU010000322.1:0-8746 GCF_040654855.1 Asanoa sp. NPDC050611 | reverse complement strand
GCACCGACGACTGCCTCTACCTCGTCGCCGGCGAGGTGGTGTTCGCCGAGTCCGGCAGCTCACCGAGCATCGGCGACCAGCCGAGGCGGCGCAACGGGAGGCGCTGCTGGGCCGGGCGCCGGAACTGTCTCCCACCACGGGCTCGGGTCCGTCGGGGGCGCGACCGTCGCTCCCGCCAGACACCGGGCCGGGCCCCGGGGGGCCCGTCCCTGCCGGGTCCGCGGTCAGCTGAACAGCGCCCGACCCCAGTAGTCGCCGCCGTCGGTGACCCCCGGCGGGCAGGCGAACAGCGCGCTCGACACGTGCCGGATGTACTCGTTCATGATGTCGTGGCGGGCGAGCTGCAGCTGGATCGGCACGAACTGCTTGTGCGGGTCGCGCTGGAACGAGATGAAGAACAGGCCCGCGTTGAGCCGGCCGAGACCGTCGGAGCCGTCGACGAAGTTGTAGCCGCGGCGCAGCAACCGGGCGCCGCCGTTCTGGCTGTGGTGCGCCAGCTTCACGTGCGCGACGTCGGCGATCGCCGGCTCGCCCTGCGGGCCCTTGATGGTGAAGTCGAGCTCGTCGAACTCGTTCTGCTGGCCGAGCGGCGCACCGCTGCCCTTGGCCCGGCCGACGATCTCCTCCTGCTCGCCGAGCGACGTGCGGTCCCAGGTCTCGATGATCATCCGGATCTTCCGGGCCACCAGGTAGGAGCCGCCGTCCATCCAGGACGGTCCATCGCCCGCGCGGGCCCACAGGTGCTCGTCGAGCAGCGCGGTGTCCTCGGCCTTGAGGTTGGCGGTGCCGTCCTTGAAGCCGAACAGGTTGCGCGCGGTGGCCTGTTCCTTGGAGGTCGACGAGGTGCGGCCGAAACCGAGCTGCGACCAGCGCACGCTGACGACGCCCATGCCGATGCGGGCCAGGTTGCGGATCGCGTGGACGGCCACCTGCGGGTCGTTGGCGCACGCCTGCACGCACAGGTCACCGCCGGAGATCTCGGGCTGGAGCGCGTCGGCCGGGAACTTCGGCAGGTCGGCGAGCGCGGCGGGGCGCTTCGCGGCGAGCCCGAACCGGTCGGCGCCGCTCGCGTCGCGGAACAGCGTGGGCCCGAAGCCCACGGTCAGCGTCAACCCGGCCGGCGGCAGGTCGAGCGCCTCGCCGGTGTCGTCGGGCGGCGCCTCCGGTATGCCGTTGACCGCACCGATCGTCCCGGCATCCTGCCCGGCGGTCATCCGGACGGCCGCGGCCGTCCAGTCCTGCAGCATGGTGACGAGCCGGTCGCGATCCTTGGTGATCACGTCGAACGCGACGAAATGCAGCCGGTCCTGCGCGGGCGTGATGATGCCCGCCTGGTTGCGGCCGTAGAAGGGGACGGCACCACTGGCCGCCGACCCGGTCGCGGCCGGGTCGGAGTCAGCGGCCAGCACGGCCGACGCACCGGCAGCCGCACCAGCGATGCCGGCCACCCCGACACCGGCGATCGTCATAGCCTGACGGCGCGTCACACCCATCAGAACGCCTCCACCCACAGCCGGGCGTCGTGCCGGCCCGGCCAGAACCCGCTGCTGCGACGATTCACGAGCAACCTCCTAGCCCGCGACGACCGCGGCGACCTTGCTGATCGGCTCGGCGAGTGCGTTGATCGCGTCGGAGAGGGCTTTCAGGTCGTCCTTGGACAGCTCGTTGTGCAGCTTCCAGCCGTCGCCCGCGCGGTGCTTCGAGAGGGCCGTGTCCACGTTGGCGAACTCCGCGTCGAGCTGCTTGACCAGGTCGGCGTTGCGCTGCTCGAGGGCCGGCCGGAGCGCGGAGATCGCTGCCTTGGAGCCTTCGACGTTGGCGTTGAAGTCCCACAGGTCCGTGTGCGAGTAGCGGTCCTCCTCGCCCGTGATCTTTCCGCTGGCCACCTCGTCCAGGAGCTCCTTGGCGCCGTTGGCCAGCTGCAGCGGGGAGAGCTGCTCGGCGTTGGCCTTGGCGACGATCTCCTTGATGTTGACCATCAGCTCGTCGGCCATCGGGCCGGACTTCGAGATGTCGCCCGTCTTCCAGAGATCGCGCTCGATCGCGTGGAAGCCGGTGAACTTCATGCCCTCCTCGACGACCTCCTCGCGGCCGTCGATCTTCGGGTCCAGGTCGCCGAAGATCTCGGCGACCGGCTCGATCCGCTCCCAGTAGGTGCGGGCGACCGGGAACAGCGCCTTCGCCTTCGCGACGTCGCCGGCCTTGACCGCGTCCACGAACTCCTGCGTCTTCTGGAGGAGCGCGTCGGTCTGGCTCTTCACGTACCGCGAGTAGCTCGTCGTGGCGTCCTTGAGCGCGGCGTCCTCGGTGAGCGGCGCGGCGGACCCGTTGACCTTCAGCGGGCCGCGGATGCCCTTGCCGATCATGCCGGGCTTGCAGGCCGTCTCGTACGTGCCGGCGGGCAGCTCGACGTGTAGGTCCCGGCTCAGCCCCGGCGCGATGTTCTCGACCTCGCCCATGACCCGGTCGCCGGCCGCGTACACGTAGAACTCCGTGACCTTGCCGCCCTTGTTGGTGACCTTGAACTGCACCGGGCCCGCGTCGACGTCGGTGAGCCCGACCTCGCAGCCGGTGTCGCTCGCGTTGACCGCGATCGGACCGCCCTTGGCGGCACCGCCGTCGCCGCCGGCGCTGTCGTCGCTGCTGGAGCAGGCGGCCAGGCCGCCGGCCAACAGAGCGACCGCGACGGTCGCGAGGTATCTGCTGCGCATCTGAGGACTCCTGATCAGGCCTGCGGCGTGGACGCCGAGCTGGGGGTTTCGGTGGGTGCCGGTGCGGCTGCCGGCTTCGGCTTCGCCTTCGCGGGCTTCAGGAAGATCGCGAGCACGGGCACGCCGTACGCAACCCACGCGATCGTCTCCAGGACGGTCGGGGCCGGGGTGATGTTGAACATGCCGGCGAGCAGGCTGCCGTACCAGGAACCGGGGTCGAACGTGCCGCTGATGTCGAACGCCAGGGTGTTGAGGCCGGGCAGCACGCCGGACTCCTGGAAGTCGTGCACGGCGTACTTGAGGATGCCGGCGGCGACCAGGATCAGCAGCGCGCCGGTCCACGTGAAGAACTTGCCGAGGTTGATCCGCACGGCCGTGCCGTAGAGCAGGACGCCGATCACGATGGCGGTGGCCACGCCGCCGATCAGCGCGTACAACGGGCCGCCGTCGGTCTCGACGCCCTGCACCGCGGAGTAGAAGATCAGCGCGGTCTCCAGCCCCTCGCGGACCACCGCGAGGAAGGCCATCACGGCGACGGCGATCGAACCGACGGCGAGCGCGTCGGTGAGCCTGGTGCGCAGTTCGCCGGCGATCGACCGGGCGGCCCGGCGCATCCAGAAGATCATCCAGGTGACGAACACGACGGCGGCGAGCGAGGTGATCGCCTCGAACAGCTCGCGGTCCTGGTAGTCCGCCAGCAGCGACGTGCTCGTGTAAGTGAGCAACCAGCCGAAGAGGACGGACAGCGCGACCGCGAGGGCGACACCGACCCAGACCTGGATCAACCGGTCCTTGCGTTGCGACTTGACGAGGAAGGCGACCAGGATGCTGACCACCAGGGTCGCTTCCAGTCCTTCGCGCAGGCCGATCAGGTACGTGGCGAACATGCGTTGGGCTCCGGTCACGCTAGGTGATAGGCACACCTAAGTAAGGGCAGCCATACCTTCTCTCCGGTGCGGCGGGAAGTCAAGTTCACGTTGGATAGGTAACGTCCTCGATCGTGAAGGCCTTCTTCCCGTGGCTGACCGTGCTGGCACTGGTGATCGTGCTGAACGCCCTGCACCTGCGCCCACTCGCGACGGCACTCGCGGTGGCCTGGCTGATCTATTGCGTGTGGACCTGGGTACGGCCCAAGCAGTCGCAGAAACGCCCGGACTAGAGCGGGTCGGCGAGGTCCCAACCCTGCTCGAGCAGCCTCGCGCAGGCCTTGGCCGCCGTTTCGAGCCGCTCATCTGCGGAGCCCGTCAGCTCGACGACGGGCACCGGCGCACCGGCCAGCGCGGCCCGGAAGCGGCCGGTCATCCACTCTCGGACA
Organism: Asanoa sp. NPDC050611; assembly: GCF_040654855.1. Classification (NCBI taxonomy): domain Bacteria; kingdom Bacillati; phylum Actinomycetota; class Actinomycetes; order Micromonosporales; family Micromonosporaceae; genus Asanoa; species Asanoa sp. NPDC050611. Next base: position 4,720 of record NZ_JBFAIU010000322.1, on the reverse strand, counting down.
TGCTCGCCGTCACGCAGGCCGTCCTGCTCGAACGGGACGCCAACGTGGTCGGTCAGCAGGTAGAGGTGCGGCCAGCGGGCCAGGCCCCGCACTTTTTCGGAGGATTTGCCGATATAGCGCTCCTGCCAGATCGCGGTCGCCCGGGCGTCCGTGTCGCAGACGAGCAGGGGTCCGCTGGACCTCGCCGCCTCGTCGGCCGCGGCTTCCTGACGTTGGGCGACCTCGACGAAGTCGGCCGCGTCCCACGTGACGTCGAAGATGGTGGCGCCCGCACCGAGCGCGGCGAGCTTGCGTTCGGTCAGCTCGCGACCGTACTCGGGCACCCAGGTCGTGCGCAGGCGCGCGGCCAGCGCCCGCGCCACCGTGGTCGTGCCGGTGGACTCGGCGCCGACCACGACGACGCGGCGCACGAACCAGGCCCTGACCTGTGGGCGCAACGCCCACCAGTGCCCGGCCGGGTCGGCGCGAACAGCCGTGCCGGAGACGGGCATGCCCGCGCGCGCCGGGTCGAACGGCACATGGGTCGCTCCGAACCGGCGGGCCAGTTCCGGCCCGTACGCCTCGGAGGAGAAGACCGCGTCGATCTCGGCGTCGCCGGCGGCCGCGCGGAACAGCGCGCAATGGGCGTCCCAGGCGGCCGGGTCGGCGTAGTCGATCGGATGGTCGTCGTAGCGTCCGACGAACCGGACGTGCGGCGTGGCCGCGTGTGCCTCCTCGAGCCAGCGGACCCGCAGGTCGAGCGGGATCGACTCGCGGCTGGAGGGTGCGACCACCACGGTCACCGCGGCGCACCGGGCGGCGGCGTGGTCGACCAGCGTGTGGTGGCCGGCGTGCGGCGGATAGAACTTCCCGACGACGAGCCCGTGCCGGTAGCTCATGCCGGCACCAGTGCCGCCGGCCGGGCCGCGCGCCACTGCCGGAGGCCGAAGACGCACAGCGTGAGGAAGATCAGGTAGAGCGCGGCGGTCAGGTAGAGGCCTTTGTAGGCGTACAACGGGATGTAGATCAGATCCGCGGCGATCCACAGCCACCAGCTCTCCCACCGCTTGCGGGTCTGGCCGTAGGTGGCGAGCAGGCTCAGCGTGGTGGTGACCGCGTCCGGGAACGGGACCGTCGAGTCCGTGGCGCGGTCGAGGAAGACGGTGAGGGCGGCGGTCAGCGCCACGCCGGCGATCGCGAGCGCGACCCACTCGCCCGGGCTGGTGTCACCGACCCGCAGGCGGCTGCGGTGCTCGCCGCCGTAGAGCCAGGACCACCAGCCGTAGAGGCCCAGCAGCACGTAGAGGATCTGCAGGCCGGCGTCGGCGTAGAGGCCGGCGGTCCAGAAAACGAGCATCAGCAACGCGACGTTGAGGATGCCGACCGGCCAGTTGCTGATCCGCTGGCGGGCGACGAGCCAGACGTTGAGCACGCCGGTCAGGAAGCCGAGCAGCTCGGCCCACGTGGTGGGCGTTCCACCGAGCGTGAAGGCGGCGTCGGTGAGCATGCGCGGTCCCCGGATAGACGATGGCCCTCCGCCGGGCGTACCGGCGAAGGGCCATCGTCCCTGACTTTGATCAGTAGCGGTAGTGGTCCGGCTTGTAGGGACCCTCGACCGCGACGCCGAGGTAGCCGGCCTGCTCCTTGGACAGCTCGGTCAGGTGCACGCCGAGCGCGTCGAGGTGCAGCCGGGCGACCTTCTCGTCGAGGTGCTTCGGCAGGGTGTAGACGCCGACCGGGTACTCGTCGATCTTCGTGAACAGCTCGATCTGGGCGATCGTCTGGTTGCTGAAGCTGTTGGACATCACGAAGCTCGGGTGGCCGGTCGCGTTGCCCAGGTTGAGCAGGCGGCCCTCGGACAGAACGATCACCGAGTGGCCGTCCTCGAAGCGCCACTCGTCGACCTGCGGCTTGATGTTGACCCGCGTCGTGTCGGCGCGCTTCACGAGGCCGGCCATGTCGATCTCGTTGTCGAAGTGCCCGATGTTGCCGACGATCGCCTGGTGCTTCATCCGCGCCATGTGCTCGTTGGTGATCACGTTGAAGCAGCCGGTCGCGGTCACGAAGATGTCGGCCGTCTCGACGACGTCCTCCATCGTGGCGACCTGGTAGCCGTCCATCGCGGCCTGCAGCGCGCAGATCGGGTCGATCTCGGTGACGATGACCCGGGCGCCCTGGCCGCGCAGGCTCTCGGCGCAGCCCTTGCCGACGTCGCCGTAGCCCGCGACGACCGCAACCTTGCCGCCGATCAGCACGTCGGTGGCCCGGTTGATGCCGTCGATCAGCGAGTGGCGGCAGCCGTACTTGTTGTCGAACTTCGACTTCGTGACCGAGTCGTTGACGTTGATCGCCGGGAAGAGCAGGCTGCCGGTCTGCTGCATCTCGTAGAGGCGGTGCACGCCGGTGGTGGTCTCCTCGGTGACGCCCTTGATGCCGGCGGCGACCTTGGTCCAGCGGCGGTTGTCCTCGCTCAGCGAGCGGTTGAGCAGGCCGAGGATGACGGCGTACTCCTCGCTGTCGGCCGTTTCCGTGCTTGGGACGGCCCCAAGACCTTCGAACTCGGCACCCTTGTGTACGAGCAGCGTGGCGTCACCGCCGTCGTCGAGGATCATGTTGGGGCCCTCGCCCTCGGGCCAGAGCAGCACCTGCTCGGTGCACCACCAGTACTCCTCGAGCGTCTCGCCCTTCCAGGCGTAGACCGGGACGCCGGCCGGCGCCTCCGGGGTGCCCGCGGGGCCGACGACGATCGCGGCGGCGGCGTGGTCCTGGGTCGAGAAGATGTTGCAGGACGCCCAGCGGACCTGCGCGCCGAGCGCGACGAGGGTCTCGATGAGCACCGCGGTCTGGATGGTCATGTGCAGCGACCCGGTGATGCGGGCGCCCTTCAGCGGCTGGGCCGCGGCGAACTCGCGCCGGAGCGACATCAGGCCGGGCATCTCGTGCTCGGCGAGCTGGATCTCCTTACGGCCGAAGGCGGCGAGGGAGAGGTCGGCCACCTTGAAGTCGCCTTCGGCGAGGGTGCGCGGACGGTCCCCGGTCGACGCACCGTGCGCCGGAAGGGTGCTGGTCATGAAAGCTCCTAGTCGGTCGCGTCTCGGGCTGCTCTGCGGCTGATCGCGACCTTCGAGCTTACGCGGTGGTGCCCCTTAGGGCGCATGCGGAGCAGCGCTACCCCGGCGGGCCCGCCGCCTGCGGTTGGCCGAACCGGAGACCCCCGTCCGCGCATAGCGCACGGGGCGGCGGGTAGTCGGCGGATCTAACCGCTCGACTCCTCACCGCCCCGTGCATCCCCCCGGTTTGGTTCCCCCGCGCGTGACTCGGACCTTCGTCGCGATAACGCTGCGTGGTTATAGAGTCACACCACGCGATCGCCCCTGTCAAGAGAATGCGGATATTTCCTGATCTGTTCTCTGGGCAGGTAGGGGTCGCCGCCCACAGGCCGGCCGGGTGGGAGCTGTGGCTCGCGTTGGCTTGTGTGGCGCGGGTTTGGTCTCAGTCGCCCAGCGAGGCCACGAAGACCTCACCGGCCCCGGCGATCATGAGTGGGCCGGCCCCCGCCGGGCCCACCGCGGTGCGTCCCGACGTGAGCGAGACCACGCCCGTCGCGTCGCCGATGGTGACCTCGCCGGCGGTGCAGAGGGCCAGGACGGGGCCGTCGAGGGACAGCTGCGCCGGGCTCGTGACCCGGTGCAGCGCGAAATCGTCGACCGGGACGGGCCAGGTCGTCACGCCCGGTGCGACCTCGACCGGCTTGACCACCGGCTCCGCGAGCACCTCGAACCGGAGCACCTGGAGCAGCTCGCCCACGTCGACGCGCTTCGGGGTCAGGCCACCGCGCAGGACGTTGTCGCTGGCGGCCATGATCTCGACTCCGGCGCCGCTGAGGTACGAGTGGAGGTTGCCGGCCGGCATCCAGACGGCCTCGCCCGGTGCCAGGCGCACGGGGTTGAGCAGGAGGGCGACCAGGACGCCGGGGTCGCTCGGGTAGTGGGCCGCGAGGCGGCGGACCAGCGCCAGGTCCTGCGGGTCGCCGTCGCCCTGCGTGACCAGAGTGACCAGATCGGCACGCTTGCCGGGCCAGGTGAGCAGCAACTCGACGGCGTCGGCCAGCTCACCGCGGCGGAGGTGCTGGACCACGGGGGCGAGCGCCGGCCCGCCCAGGGCCTCCAGGGCGTCGGCGGACCGCTGGGGGTCGCGGAAGCCGCACAGGGCGTCGAACGGCTCGATCGCGACGAGGAGTTCGGGCTTGTGGTTGGCGTCGACGTAGTTGGGGTCGCCGGCGGTGAACCGCTCGCGGGCGCGCTCCAGGTCGGGGTGGGCCTGCAGCGAGAGCGGGGCCTCGGCGGCCAGCAGCTTGAGCAGGAACGGCAGCCGGGGGCCGAACCGCGCGACCGTGTCGGCGCCGAGCCAGCCGGTCGGCGCGGCACCGATCGCCTCGGCCAGGCTGACCGGGCCGTCCTCGCCGTCGAGCGTCGAGGGTGCGGCGGGGTGGGCGCCGATCCACAGCTCGGCCTCGGGCCCGACGCTGGGCGACGGGCGCCCCTGCAACTGGGCGAGCACCGTGCGCGAACCCCAGGCATAGTCACGGATGGGGCTGGTCAGAAGTTCCACAGTGGCCGGTCCAGAGGTCGGGGTGTCGTACGCTGCGGTGCCGTCCCCGCGCGCCCGCTCGCCGAGCCGGGGGGGGGCTTTTCAAAGGGCGGGGATGACATAGGCCGTTTGCCCCGCCGCGCCCACGCCC
>NZ_JBFAIU010000321.1:0-8756 GCF_040654855.1 Asanoa sp. NPDC050611 | reverse complement strand
GACGGAAACAGCAGGTCGGACATGCACTCCCTCGCGGTCAGGTCGGATCGAGCAGGTCGGTGGCGGTGACCGGCGCGCCGGTCGCCATCGAGCGGTTGGCGGCGAGCCCGGTGAGCAGCGCGTGCGCGCCGTCGCGGGCCGTCGCGGAACGGTCCATGGGGTCGGTCACGCCGCCGAAGAGCACCGCGGTCATCCGCGCGTCGGCGCCGCCGTGGCGACCGCGCGAATAGCCCGGGACCGGCACCTCGCGGGGCGGGGCCCAGAACGGGTGGACGGTCAGCCGCGCGCTCCCCCGCTCGACCGCGGCCACCTCGCCGTGCACGGCGGCTCCCTTGACCTCGCTCGCGCCGGCCGGGCTGACGTGGTCGCTCTCGACCACCTCGAGCTCCAGCCGGCCGCGGCTGCCGTTGACCATGACGCGATAACCCTCCCACGGTGCGTACGCCGTGAGGTGGTAGGTCATCGTGGCGCCGGTCGAGTAACGCACCAGGACGGCCATGTCGTCCTCGATGGTGACCCCGGGCGCGAAGACGTTCTGGTCGCGCAGGTAGCCGTCCTCGTCCTCGGCGTCGAGGTAGAGGGCGCGCAGCTGGGGGTTGTCGGCGAGCTGGAGGGCGAACGGGTCGTCCTTGGCCGCGGGCGCGCCGTGGCCGCGCGCGTAGTCGCGGGCGTAGCCGTGCCGCCGCCCCTCCGGGCCGTAGAAGAACCGCCGGCCCTGCGCGAAGACGGTCACGGGCGTCGCGCCGAGCCACCAGTTGACCAGGTCGAAGTGGTGTCCGGACTTGTGCACGAGCAGGCCGCCGCTGTTGGCGGAGTCGCGATGCCAGCGGCGGAAGTAGTCGGCGCCGTGCCGCACGTCGAGCAACCACTCGAAGTGGACGGACCCGATCTCGCCGATCTCACCGTCGGCGAGCGCGCGGCGGAAGGCCTCGTGCAGCGGGTTGTAGCGGTAGTTGAACGCCACCCGGACCCGACGGCCGGTCTCCTCGACCGCGGCCAGGATCCGCCGGCAGCCCGCGACGTCGGTCGTCATCGGCTTCTCGGTGACCACGTCGCAGCCGGCGCGCAGCGCCGCCACGATGTAGTCGGCGTGCGTGGCGTCGACGGTGGTGACCAGCACCTCGTCGACCCGCTCGGCGGCCAGCATCGTGGTGAAGTCGGCGGCGTCATAGGTCTTCGCCGGTGCGGCGCCCAGCTCGCCGAGCCAGCGGTTGTGTGCCGCCATCCGCGTGTGGTTGACGTCGGCCAGGGCCACCACGTCCGCGCGGTCGGCGTGGTCGACGGCGAGGGCGCGCAGGAACATCCCGGCCCGTGCCCCGGCACCGACCAACGCGTAGCGACGTCGCCCGTCAGGCATCGATCAACCCCTTCGCACCTTGCAAACGTTTGCACGAAACTATCCATGCGGCCGCAGAGGCCGTCAATGTCTTGTCCGCTATTACCGGTTTTGCCGGCCACGACAGCCTAGTGGGAGCGCGTCCGCAACCGATTCGCAACAACTGACCGTTGACAGCCACACAACCGTTTGCATTAATTGGCGCACTTGAGTGACGGCCACCACATCGGAAGGGCGGATCTCCGCGTGCCAGCCACCATCCGCGACGTCGCGCGTGAGTCCGGAGTGCACATCTCCACGGTCTCGCGCACGTTCTCGGCGCCGCACCTGGTCAACCCGGAGACCCGCAGCCGCGTGCTGGCCTGTGCCGAGCACCTCGGCTACCGCCCCAACCGCGCAGCCCGGGCGCTGATCACCGGGCGCACGCACAACATCGGCCTGATCGTGGCCGACATCGCCAACCCGTTCTTCCCGCCGCTGATCAAGGCCGCCGAGAGCCAGGCCCGTCAGCGGGACTACCACATCTTCGTGACCGACACCAACGAGGACGCGAGCGTCGAGGAGGACCTGGTCCGCGCCCTGGCCAAACAGGTCGACGGCGTCCTGCTGTGCAGCCCGCGGATGAGCAACAGCCTGATCGAGCAGCTCAGCCGCGAGGTGCCGCTGGTGGTGGTCAACCGCCAGCTGACCGGCCTGCCGACCGTGGTGATGGACGTGGCGCAGGGCGCCAGGCTCGCCATCGACCACCTCAGCCGGCTCGGGCACCGGCGGATGGCCCTGGTCTCCGGCCCGCGCGGGTCGTGGACCAGCCGGGAGATCCGCCGGTCGGCCATGTCGGCGGCGCGGGCCAGCGACGCCGACCTCACCGTCGTCGGGCCCAACCAGCCCACTGAGGACGGTGGCATGGCGGTCGCCGAGCAGATCGTCCGGGCCGGCGTGACGGCCGTCCTCGCGTACAACGACCTCATGGCCATCGGTTTGATCGAAGGCCTGTCCACACAGGGCCGTCGGGTCCCGGAAGACATCAGCGTGGTTGGCATCGACGACATCGCGCTGAGCCGCCTCACCCGCCCCAAGCTGACGACGGTGGCGACCCCAACCGCCGCCGCCGGACGGGCGGCCGTCGACATGCTCCTCGCACACGGCGACGACCGCCGCACCACCGCACAGGTAACCCTGCAGACCGAGCTGGTCATCCGCGACTCGACGGGGCCGGGCCCGGGCCCGCACAGCCATGCGGACCCGGGCGACGTGGTCGCCACCGCCCCCGGAGAGGTCGCCTCCTACGCCAAGGAGTGAGCGCACATGCACCGCGCACCATCCCCGCGTGCGGTCGAGCCGACCACGCGCCACCACCGTACCGCCTTTTCGGGGTCTGGCCTGCGGCGACGCCTGCTGGCCGCCCTGGTCGCCATCCCGCTCGCACTGACCGCCGCGGCCTGCGGCGACGACGGTGGCGAGGCCGCCGCCGATCCCAACAAGCCGGTCGAACTGTCCATCTTCTGGTGGGGCGCGGAGGGCCGCGCGAAGCTGACCGAGGAAGCGCTGGCGCTCTACACCAAGAAGCACCCGAACGTGACGTTCAAGAAGACCTGGCAGGCCAACCAGGGCTACTTCGACAAGCTGGCGACGCTGACCGCCGGTGGCGACGCGCCGGACATCTTCCAGATCGACGACAACTACCTCACGGAGTACGCGTCGCGGAACGTCACCCTGGACCTGATGTCCTACAAGGACAGTGGCAAGCTCGACCTCACGAAGTTCCCGGAAAGCCTGTGGAACTACGGCGTCGTCGACGGCAAGCTGGCCGGCGTCGCGTTCGGTGAGAACACCCAGGGCCTGGTGTTCAACAAGACGCTGCTCGACAAGTTCAAGCTCCAGGCGCCGACCACCGGCCAGTCCTGGGAGGACCACATCGCGTGGGCCGCCAACGTGTCGAAGGTCGCGAAGGTGCCCGGCACGCAGGACCCGAGCGCCGACTACAAGGCGTTCTGGGTGTGGCTGCGCCAGCAGGGCAAGGACCTCTACAAGGACAAGGCGCTCGGCTTCACGGAGCAGGACGTGGCGGGCTGGTTCACGCTGTGGCAGGGTGCACGCTCCGCCGGAGCCACGCCCACGCCGGACGTGATCCACGAGGGCAACGTCACCGACATCAGCAAGCAGCTCGTGGTGACCGGCAAGGCCGCGACCTCCTGGGTGTGGGCCAACCAGATGCCGGAGCTGAAGAAGAACACCAAGGACGAGATGGGCGTGGTGGCGTACCCGGGTGACCCGAGCGCGCAGTGGGCCCGGGCGTCCATGTACTTCTCGGTGTTCCGGGGCAGCGACAAGAAGGACATCGCGGTCGACGTCATCAACTTCCTGTCCAACGACCCCGAGGCAGCTGCCGTTCTGGGCACCGACCGTGGCTTGCCGTCCAACCTGGACATCCGCAAGGCCGTGTCGGATTCCGTGTCCGACGCCAACATGAAGCAGTCCATCGCGGTGCAGACGGAGCTGGGCGCGAAGTTCGGCGCCTCGCCGCAGGTGCCGCTGAAGGGGCACAGCAAGGTGCGCTCCGAGCTGATCAAGGCAGCGGAAGAGGTGCAGTTCGGCCGCCAGACGCCGGCCGAGGCCGCCAAGGCGTACTTCGCCGCCTGCCAGGCCGCGATCGGGGCCTGACCGTTGGCGATCACCACCGCGCCGCCGGCGGCAGTGCCCTCCGGCTCCGCCTCCCCCGGTCCCGCCAGTCGGCGGGGCCGGGGTGGCCCACGCCGCCGGGAGAACGTCGCCGGCTACGTCTTCCTCTCACCGTGGCTGCTGGGCCTGCTGGGGATCACGGCGATCCCCATGCTGTTGTCGCTCTACCTGAGCTTCACGAACTACGACGCGCTCTCGGACTTCTCGTCGGTCGAGTGGGTCGGGCTCGACAACTACCGCACGATGTTCACCGCGGACCCGTCGTACTGGCACGCGGTGCGGGTGACGGTGACGTTCGCGCTGGTCGCGGTGCCGCTCAAGCTCGCCGCCGCACTCGGCGTGGCCCTGCTGCTCAACCGGGCGTTCCGCGGCGTCGGCCTGTTCCGCGGGCTGTTCTACCTGCCGTCGCTGCTGGGCGGCAGCGTCGCGCTGGCCATCGTCTGGGTCAACATGTTCAACCGCGACGGCGCGTTCAACTCGCTGCTGAGCGTCTTCGGCATCGAGGGCGCACCGTGGGTCAACGACCCGCGCTGGGCGCTCGAGACGCTGATGGCGCTGGCCATCTGGCAGTTCGGCGCCCCGATGGTGATCTTCCTGGCGGGCCTCAAGCAGATCCCGGTGGAGCTCTACGAGGCGGCGTCGGTCGACGGCGCCAACGCGTGGCGCCAGTTCCGCGCGGTGACGCTGCCGATGCTGTCGCCGGTCATCTTCTTCAACCTGGTGCTGGAGACGATCAACGGCTTCCAGGGCTTCACGGCCGCGTTCGTGCTGAGCAACGGCACCGGCGGCCCCGTCGACTCGACGCTCATGTACACGCTGAACCTCTACATCAAGGGCTTCACCGAGCTGCAGATGGGCTACGCGTCGGCGATGGCCTGGGTGTTCCTGGTGGCGATCGCGCTGATCACGGTGGTGCTGTTCTCGACGGGCCGGTTCTGGGTCCACTACTCGGACGGGGAGGACCGGTGATGCGCGGGCGTGCGCGTACCGTCGTGCGGCTGTTGATCCTCGTCGCCATCCTGGCTGTCGTGCTGTATCCGCTGCTCTGGATGGTCGGCACGTCGTTCAAGTCGCGCGAGGAGATCGCGACGAACATCGGGCTGTGGCCGGAGGTGTTCACGCCGTCGAACTTCCGCGCGGGTTGGCAGAACTTCGACGTGAGCTTCGGCCGGTTCTTCGCCAACAGCGCGATGGTCGCCCTGCTGACGGTGGTGGGCAACGCGATCTCGTGCCTCCTGGCGGCTTATGCCTTTGCCCGCCTGCGGTTCCGGATGCGCAAGATCTGGTTCGCCATCATGATCGGCACGCTGCTGCTGCCGGGCCACGTCCTGATCATCCCGCAGTACGTGCTGTTCAAGCAGCTCGGCTGGGTCGGCGAGCCGTGGCCCTACCTGCCGCTGCTGGTCCCCCAGTTCCTGGCGACGGAGGCGTTCTTCGTCTTCCTGATGGTCCAGTTCATGCGCGGCATCCCCTACGAGCTGGACGAGGCCGCGAAGATCGACGGCGCCTCGCCGTACACGGTCTTCGCCCACGTGATCGTCCCCTTGAGCCGCCCGGCCCTGGTCACGACGGCGATCTTCTCGTTCATCTGGACGTGGAACGACTTCTTCCGCCAGCTGGTGTTCCTGTCCGATCTGCAGGATTACACGGTGCCGGTCGCGCTCACGCTGTTCATCGACTCCACGAGCGAAAGCGCGGTCGGCCCGATGTTCGCGATGTCGCTGCTGTCGCTGGTCCCGGTCTTCCTGTTCTTCGTGGCCTTCCAGCGCCTGCTGGTCGAAGGCATCAACACGAGCGGCCTGAAGGGATGAAACCCGACTGGCGCGACACGGTACGCGTCGCCACCGACGTAGCCGTCCTCGGCCTCCTCCTGGTGGCGACGTCGCTGCCGGTCCTCACGACCGGCGCGGCGTTCGCCACCGCGAGCTTCGCGGTCCACCACTTCCTGACCCACGACCGCTGGCCACGCCGGCGCGCGGTGGGCCGGGTGTTCCGGCGCACCCTGCTACCCGGCGCCGCCGCGACGGTCGCGGTGGCCGCCGCCGCGTGGCTAGTCACGGTGGACCTGGCCGCGGTCTCCCACGGCACGGTCCCCGGCGGCGCCGTGATGCTCGGCGTGACCGCCGTGATCGCCGCGGCCGGGGTCGGCTACGCGGCGCTCGCCCTGGTCGCCCTCGGCACCCACCTCGCCGACGCGTCCCACACCGACACGGACATGGCCCCGATGCCCACGGCAACGACGGGCGTCTGGCGCCGCCGCGCGGCCACGGCAGCTTTAACTCCCACGGCGACCACCGGCCGCCGGCGCCGGGCGGCGAGCACGGACGTCTGGCGCGGCACAGCGGCCACGGACGTCTGGCGCGGCACAGCGGCCACGGACGTCTGGCACGGCACAGCGACCACGGACGTCTGGCACGGCACAGCGACCACGGACGGCTCGCGGGGCACAGCGACCACGGACGTCCGGCGCGGCACAGCGACCACGGCCGGCTCGCGCCGCACCGCTAGCCCCCGCCTCTGGCGGCGCGCGGCGCGGGACGCTGCCGCCGCGCGGCCCGTCAGCGTCGCCGCCGCGGCCGGCGTCGTCGCGCTGGCCGGGCTGCTCGCGGTGCTGGTGCACCCGATCCTGGCCGCGTGCCTGGTCGGGTACGCCCTCTACGCGGTGCACGTGGTCGCCCGCCGCCTGGCGGTGGGAGCCGCGCCGGATCTAGTGCGTAAGTAGCATCCGCACCTCCGTGGGGGTCTGGCCCACGTGGACGCGGATCGTGCGGCACAGGTGGGCCTGGTCCGCGAACCCCAGGTCCGCCGCCAGCCGGGCGCCGTCGGTGTCGCCCGCGGACAGTCGCTCCAGCGCCCGGCCCACCCGCACCCGGTTGCGGTAGTGCGTCAACGACACCCCCATCTCCCGGCTGAACGCCCGGCTCAACCGATAAGGCGACACCTGCAGGTCGGCGGCCAGCGGCAGCAACCCGCGCGCCGCCGGATCATCGGCACCGATCGCCGCGCGCGCCTGAGCCACCACGACGCGGTCGGCGGTCGAGCCGCGGGCATCGGCCGGCACGACCGACGCCGACACCCGGCGGGCCACCAGCCCAGCAGCGTCACCAACTCCTCGGCGCGGTCGCCGGCCGCGCGGAGTAGTCGCCGATGGGCCAGGTCGAGCCGGGCGTCCACGTAGACCGCCGCCCGCGGTCGCCGGTCGCCCGCTACGTCGTGCCACAGCGCCGCGGACATGCTGATCGCCGTGCAGACGTCGCCGCCGGAAGGGTGGGCGAAGCGCTCCTCACCGCCGGGCAGCGTCACGTAGCCGACCGTCGGGTCCAGGTCGACCGCCACCCCGTCGACCAGCCGCCGGAAGCGGCCCCGCCGCGGCAGGACGAGGGTGTGGCCGCCGCGGGCCTCCGCGGGCGACCAGCGCGCGTGGTCGTCGGTGCAGGTCACGGTCCGGACCGCGAACCCAGCACCGGCGGCGACAACCTCCGCCTTCTGCATGCAAGCACGCTACGACCCCCGTACGACAAGAATCTTCAAGCTCGACGAACGCCCCGCGCCGCAGGCTGGACCGAGCCCAACACAGAGAAGAGAGGCGAACCATGTCCGCACCAGCCACCATCTCCACGATCGTTTTCGACGCCGCCGACCCGGCGAAGCTGGCCGCCTTCTACGCGCAGCTCACGGGATGGGAGGTGAGCTACCAGGACGACGACTTCCACTGTCTCGGCAACGGCTCGATCAAGCTGGGCTTCCAGCGGGTCGCGGGCTACCGGGGACCGGGCTGGCCCGACCCCGCCAAGCACGCCCACCTCGACCTGAGCGTCACCGACCTCGACGCGGCCGTCGAGCAGGCCATCGCGAACGGCGCCGACAAGCCCGAGTTCCAGCCCGGTGACAGCTGGACCGTGCTCACCGACCCCGAGGGCCACCCGTTCTGCCTGACTACCTGACCCAGAAGGTAGCGTCGAGCGGGTGTACGGGTTCGCGCGCCGGGAGTTCACGCTGACCCTCCTGCGGCGCATGGCGGACTACCAGCCGGAGCTGGTCAAGGACGCGTACACCCGGCTCGGCGCCACCAAAGCCGACTACCTCAAGGCGTTCAACCGCTGGCAGACCATGCTCCACTCGCGGCGGGCGCCGGGCGGGCTCGACCTCCTCCACGCGGTGCTCGGCCCCGAGGACCACCTGGAAGCGGTACGCCTCGGCGACGTCACCGCGACCGTCGCGCACTGGCGTCTCCCCCTCTGGCCCGACCTGCGCTGGCAGGCGATCGTCGGCGCGGCCAACGTCGTGATCGACAGCACGCTGGTCCGCGCGCACGACGCCAAAGCCGTGCGACTGCCCGAGCCGCCCGCCCTCGCGCCCTGGTCATGCGTGGTCGCCGACACGCTCGAACGCTGGCCCGAGGCCCGCCAGGTCAACCCCGACGTGCCCAGCCGCTGGCTCGTCGAGACGGAGCGCCATCGGCTCTGGTTCACGCACGGCCTGCTTCAGCTGGTCGACGAGCGCGACGACTGACGGCCGTGCGGCGTTGCTCGCGCGCCAGAGCGCGAACACCCGCCGGCTCGGCTGGGGCACGATCGGCACGCACCGGACCCCGGCCGGCAGCGGCCCCCGGCCGAGCCGCGGGATCACCGCCCGGCTCGTGATCTTCGGCATCCGGCTCATCGCGGAGGCGCTGGTCGAACTGGCCTGATGCTTTCCGGGGCTTTGCTCTGCATCCATATACGCACCACCCCCGCTGACC
>NZ_JBFAIU010000320.1:0-8758 GCF_040654855.1 Asanoa sp. NPDC050611 | reverse complement strand
CCGGCGCCGGGCGGTGCGCACCGCCCGGCGCTCACCCGTTGCATCAGCGTCGACCCGGACCAGTTCGCGGGCGCCTACTGGGGTAAGGCGCCCTTGCTGTCACGCGCGTCGGAGCTGGCCGGCCCCGCCGGCTTCGTGGACCTGCTCTCCCCGTCGGACGCGGACGAACTGCTGAGCCGGCGGGGGGGGTCCGGCGCAATACCGTCGATGGAGAAGCGAGCGAAGGAGAGACCCGCGATGCCCTGGCAAACCCTTGAGTCGACACGTGTCGCGGGTGTGCCCTGTGCCGGGCGACCCTTCCCATGCCCCGCGGGTCCGCGGTCGAGCTGAGCCGCCCAGCGCGCCTCGCCGCCGCCCACCCCGCATCGGGGTCGGGCGGTTTCTTTTGCTTCTATATTGGAGAGACGATGAGCTACACCTTGCTGCCGGGCACGCGGGCGCCGGTCCGGGTCTGGACGGACCCGGCGACGATCGAGGACCAGGCGGCGCAGCAGCTCCGCAACATCGGCACGCTGCCCTGGGTCGAGGGCGTGGCCGTGATGCCGGACGTGCACTACGGGATGGGCGCCACGGTCGGCTCGGTGATCGCGATGCGCCAGGCGCTCGCGCCGGCCGCGGTCGGCGTCGACATCGGCTGCGGCATGTCCGCGGTCCGCACCAGCCTGGTCGCGTCGGACCTCCCGGACGACCTGGGCAAGCTGCGCCGGGCGATCGAGTCGACGATCCCGGTCGGCTTCAACGCGCACGACGACCCGGTCAACCCGCACCGGATCCACGGCCTGCCGACGGCGGGCTGGGACACGTTCTGGGCGGGCTTCCGGACGCTCTCGGCGGACGTGGGCGGCCTGGAGACGCGGGCGACGCGGCAGCTCGGGTCGCTCGGCGGCGGCAACCACTTCATCGAGGTGTGCGTCGAGCAGGGCGGCCTGGACGCGGGCCGGGTCTGGCTCATGCTGCACTCGGGTTCGCGCAACATCGGCAAGGAGCTGGCGGAGCGGCACATCGCCGTCGCCCGCAAGCTGCCGCACAACGCGAGCCTGCCGGACCGCGACCTCGCGGTGTTCGTCGCGGACACGCCGGAGATGGATGCCTACCGGCACGACCTGACCTGGGCGCAGCAGTACGCGGCCCGCAACCGGGCGGTCATGCTGGCGCTGCTGTGCCGGGTGCTGCGCGACGCGGTGCCGCGGGTGCGCTACGACGAGCCGATCTCGTGCCACCACAACTACGTGGCGTCGGAGACCTACGGCGGCGTGGAGCTGCTGGTCACCCGCAAGGGCGCGATCCGGGCGGGGCGGGGCGAGCTGGGCATCATCCCGGGTTCGATGGGCACGGGTTCCTACATCGTGCGCGGGTTGGGCAACGACGACGCCTACAACTCGGCGTCGCACGGCGCGGGCCGGCGCATGTCGCGGACCAAGGCGAAGAAGACGTTCACGGTCCGCGACCTGAAGGCCCAGACGGCAGGCGTCGAGTGCCGCAAGGACGCGGGCGTCGTCGACGAGATCCCAGGCGCGTACAAGGACCTGAACACGGTCATCGCCGAGCAGTCGGACCTGGTCAAGGTCGTCGCCCACCTGAAGCAGGTGGTGTGCGTGAAGGGCTGAGCCGCTAGGCCGCCACTCTCGGAGCAGGGTGGCGGCCACGGCCCGTCCCCATCCCAGGCGTTACGCGCCTTTCGAGGTGGGCCTCGTGGTGGTCGGGTCTCCGGCCGTCCACGACGTGAGGATGCGGAGGGCCTCGTCCGAGGGACTGCCCGGCTCGGCCGTGAGGACCACGAGGCGTTGGTCCGGGTCGTCGGGGCTGGTCCAGGTGTCGCAGTCCAGGGTCAGCGGGCCGACCACCGGATGGCGGAACCGCTTCGTGCCGTGGCTCGCCGTCGAGACGATGTGGGCGGACCACCAGCGCCGGAACTCCGGGCTCTGGGACAGCTCGTCGACCAGCTCGCGCAGGCGTGGGTCGTCGGGGTTGCCGGCCGTGGCCATGCGGAGGGTCGCGGCGCCCACCTGGGCCGCGTCCTCCCAGTCGACGTGGAGGTCGCGCATCGCCGGGTCGAGGAAGACCAGGCGGATGTAGTTGCGTTCGTCTGGCGGCAGGTCCGCGAACTGCACGTAGAGCGCGGCCGCGGCGGCGTTCCAGGCCAGGATGTCGTTGTGCCGGCCGAGCACGAGGGCCGGGCAGTGGTCGAGCTGGTCGAGGAGGCGGCGCACCGGCGGGCGTACCCGCTGATGCTCGGTCCGGTCACGGTCTCGGGGCTTGCCCGCCAGCTCGTACAGGTACCGCCGCTGTCCCTCGTCCAGGCGCAGGGCGCGCGCCAGCGACTCCAGCACCGTCACCGACGCCGGCAGGCGGCCCTGCTCGATCCGCGTGTAGTAGTCGACGCTCATCGTGGCCAGCCGCGCCACCTCGTCCCGGCGCAGCCCCGGCACCCGGCGCGGCGTGCCGTCGGCCGGCAGGCCCAGCGCCTCCGGGGTCAGCTCCGCGCGGCGCGCCCGCAGGAACGCACCGAACTCGGATCGGGTCGTGGCCATCACACCCATTGTTGCTCGCGCGCGGGTGGGAAAGATCTTTCCCTTCCAGGGCGGTCTGCCGCGACGGACGCTCGGAGCATGCGAAGCGACGTCTCCTTTCCCAGCGCCGGCATCGGCCTCGCCGGACACCTCTACACCCCTGCCGACACCGGCCCGCGCCCCGGCATCGTCATCGGCCACCCGGCGAGCGGCGTCAAGGAGCAGGCCGCGGCGGCGTACGCCGAGCGGCTGGTGACGGCCGGGTTCGTGGTGCTGACCTTCGACGCGGCGCACCAGGGCGCCAGCGGTGGCGAGCCGCGCGGGCTGGAGGATCCGGCCCAGCGGACCGAGGACCTCAAGGCCGCCGTCTCGTTCCTGACCACCCGGCCCGAGGTCGACGCCGACCGGATCGGCGCGCTGGGCATCTGCGCGTCCGGCGGCTACGTCCTGCCGGCGGCCGCCGGCGACCACCGGATCCGGGCCGTGGCCACGGTCAGCGCCGCGGACATCGGGCGGCAGTTCCGGGTCGGCGCCGACGGCACACAGGACCCGCGGGTGATCGACGGAATGCTGGCGGCCGCGGCGAACGCCCGCACCGTGGAGGCGAGTGGCGCGCCCGCGCGGACATTCGAGATCTTTCCCGCCACCGAGGAGCAGGCCCGGGCCGGGGGAGAGCACGTCTTCGAGGGCTGGGAGTACTACCGCACCGATCGGGCGGGCCATCCCGGCTCGGCGAAACAGTTCACCTTGTCGAGCATCGACCGGATCGTCACGTTCGACCCGTTCGCGTTCATGCCGGCGCAGCCCCTGCTGATGGTCGTCGGCACGCGGGCGGCGACGGCGTGGATGACGCAGCTGGCGTACGAGCGCGCCCGCGGCCCGAAGCGCCTGCACTGGGTCGAGGGCGCCACCCACGTGAGCCTCTACGACCGGGACGTGCCGGCCGCCGCGACCGAGCTGACCACCTTCTTCACCTCGACGCTGGCCGATCGCGCACACTCCACGGCATGAGTTTCAGTACGGAGGTCCGCGCCGCCTTCCGCCGGGGCGAGACCGACGCCGTGGTGCGGATGAGCGAGGCGGAGATCGCCCGCGCGGCCGCGGCCGGCGACCTCGCGAACGAGGTGGAGGCCCGCTACAGCCTCGCCCGCGTGGCCATCCGCGGCGGCGACCTGCCCCTCGGCGCGACCCGGGCCCGGGAGGCGCTCGAGGTCGCGCTGCGCTCGGGCGACCGGAGCCTGGCGGAACGCCCACGCCACGTGCTGGCCGGCATCGCCCGGATGTCGGGCGACTACACCCGGGCGCGGGGGCTCTATCAGGAGAGCATCGCGCTCAACGAGTCACTGGGCCGCACCGAGGCGGTCAACTGGGAGCGGCACAACCTCGCGTTCTGCGAGCTGAAGCTCGGCAACCTCGCCGCCGCGCGGGACCTGTTCGCCTCCGTCCGCGCGGCGATCTTCGCGGCAGGCTGGTCGGACTTCGTGCCGTACGCCTGCGTGGCGGGCGCGGCGCTCGCGTCGGCGGAGGGCGACCACGCGCGGGCGGCCCTGCTGGTCGGCGTGACGGACGCCGCGTTCGCGGCGATCGGCCAGGTGCCGGACCCCGACGACGCCGCGGACCTGGCCGACATCCGCACGGCCGCGGTCGCCGCGCTGGGCGGGCGGACCTTCGACGAGGCGTACGCCCGGGGCCGCCTCCTGGACCCACGCGCCGCGTTCGCCTGACCGGGGGCCATCGGCCACAAGGGTCTGTCGCCTCACACCCACGGTGGGACAGACTCTACGAAGGAGCAGCCCACGCGTCCGAGGAGGCCTCCGTGAGCCAGTTCGTCGACGCCCTGTTCGGTGGTCCGGTGGCGATCACATTGGAGTGGTCGACCGACGCCGAGCTCGACGAGACCGAGACGGCGATGCTCGCCTCGGTTCCCGACGAGTTCGCCGGGGCCGCGGTGCGGCGGCCCGGTGGCGCCGCGATGGCGCCGGAGCTGATCGTCGGCATCGTCGTCGCGGCGGTCGGCGGCGCGGCCGGACTGGCCAAGTTGATCAGCTACGTGGCCTGCCGCCTCAGGAGTGGTTGCACGGTCGACCTCCGGTCGGCGCCGCCGGCGATCCGCAAGGAGAAGGACCTCCCGCGGGGCATGGTGGTGGTCGTCGGCCCGGACGGCGCCCACTCCGTCCGCACGTGTGAGGAGGGCATCGCCGACGTCGTCCAACTCGGCCTGGCAACCGTATGAAGGTCCACCTCCCGTTGATGGTGCAGGATCCCCTGACCGCGCGGGAGCACGGGGTCGCGAAGACCGTGGAGGGAATGCACCTCGTCGTTCCCGACGACTCGTGGATCGGGGACGGACCGTCGACACACCAGATCGCCGTCGTGGACCTCGACCTGCGGACCGGAGTGGCGACGCCGCCGGCCGTGTACGAGCCACCGGCGGGTCGACGCAAGATGGGCCGATTCCGGCTGGCGAAGCCGTACGACCTCTACTCGCCCGAGTTCATCCAGGTGGCGGCCTTCGCGGCGGCGGCGAAGACCATCCGCACCATGGACCTGGACCGGGTGCTGGGGCACCCGATGAGGTGGCGGGACCCGGGCCGCCCGTTGCGCATCCTGCCCAGGGCAGGGCGATGGGCCAACGCGCGGTACGACCGGGACCGGCAGGAGCTCCAGTTCTTCTACTTCGACCATCCGGCGGACGCCACACAGACGATCTACACGGCCCTGGCCCGGGACATCGTCGCGCACGAGTGCGCACACGCCGTCATCGACGGCATCGCCCCGTTCCTCTACGACTCGAACACACCACAGACCCTCGCGATCCACGAGGCGATCGCCGACCTGTGCGCGGTCCTGACCTCGTTCCGCAGCGGGAGCCTCACGACGACGGTCCTGGAGCGCACGGGCGGACGCATCGGCGACTCCACCGCCTTCAGCGCGATCGCGCCACAGTTCGGCCGGGCGCTGTCGTCCAACGGTCATTCGACCGCCCTGCGCAACCTGCGCAACGATCGCCGCCTTCCGCCGCCGGCGGCGCAGGTCGACGTCCATCGCCTGAGCGAGGTGCTGTCGGGCCTCCTCTACGGCGGCCTGGCGCACCTGCAGGACGGTCGGGCGCGGCACTTCGACTTCTCCCGGTCCGGGTTCCTGCTGGCGCAGAGTGCGCGGCGGGTCCAACGTCTGATCCTCCGCGCGCTGGATCTCCTGCCCGCGGCCGACGTCTCGTTCGCCGACTACCTGCGTTGCCTCGTCTACGCGGCTGCGAAGGAGGACGAGTGGGTGACCGGGCACATGGCGTGGGAGTACGGCGAGGAGGTGGACTTCTTCGTCGAGGAAGCGGTGCGGCGGGGAATCGTCGACCGGCCGGAGGACCTCGTCGACGACGAAGCCCCTGCCGACGACGACCCGCTCACCCCTGACCAGATGCGGCGGCTGGCGGCGGACGACGACTACGCGGTCGAGTTCGTCGGCGGGCGCCGCCACCGGATCGGGATCCCGGAGGGCGCCCGATTCACGATCCTCGCGCGCCGGCCGTCGAGCATCTGGGTCGAGGTCGAGGGAAGGTCGGGATCGATCGACGAACTGCTGGTGAAGGTCGCCTGGGAGGATCGCGAGGAGATCGGCGGCTCCCACGGCCCCGCCCGTGAGCGGATCGTCCGGCGTGGAGCGACGATCGTGATCGGCGGGAGCCGTGCCGGCTACGTCGATGCCGTCATCCGCGGTGGCTTCGACCCCCTGCGAGCCGAGCGGGACGCGTTTCTCGGCTGGTCCGAGCGGGCGGGTCTCCTCACCCCGCGACCAGCCGCCGGCAAGATCCTGGTGACCGACGTGGCCGGCGGCCAAACGCCTGGCCGGCGGCGGATCGCTGCTGCACGGCCACGGATCCGATGGACTCTGACCGGGCCCAGCGGCACGATCAGGTCATGACACCCATCCAGCCGGTCGCATGACCGGCACCGCAGCCGGCTTCGTGGAGCGGATCCAGGCGCTTCGCGAGCAGAGTGACAAGGTCCCCATGCGCGACGTCTTCGCGCTCGCCAAGGAGCACGTCGACCTGCCCGTCGCGGAGATCGACAAGCTGTTGGACAGCGACATCCACCTCGTCCGCGTCGGCGCCGTCAGCATCATGGGCAAGCGGGCCGTCCGCAAGCGCACGACGGACGCCGACCGCGCCGCACTGTTCGACCTCTATCTGAGGCGGACAGACCGGATCAACACCTGGGACCTCGTCGACGTCAGCGCGCACCAGGTGATCGGCGGCTGGCTGCTCGACAAGCCCCGCGACGTCCTCTATCGACTCGCCCGGTCGGACGACTGGTGGGAACGCCGCATCGCGATGATGGCCACGCTCACCTTCGTGCGGGCGAAGGATCTCGACGACACGTTCGCGGTCGCCGAGTTGCTGGTCGACGACGAGCACGAGTTCGTGCGGACCGTCGTCGGCGGCATGCTGCGGGAGGCGGGCAGGCACGACCGGCCGCGGCTGCTGGACTTCCTCGACCGGCACGCGGCCACCGCCCCGCGGGTCGTGGTGCGGTTCGCGATCGAGCACCTCGACCCGGAACAGCGCGCGGACTACCTCGGCCGGCGTGGGAAGAACGACGTCACGCGGGGAACGGCTCGCGAAGCGTGAACGTTTCGGGCGACGGGCCGCTGCCGCGCACGCGGGTCACCGGTGACAGGAAGCCGACGCTACCGCGCCCCGACGACGGATCGGCGGTGGCGGATGGCCACTACGCTGGTGTCAGCGCATGGAAGGCGGTGCGGCGTGGACGCGGCCACCGTGGTGTTCCTGCTCATCGGCGGCGCCGGCGCGCTGGTGCTCGCCCTGTCGCTGGTCGGCGCCGAACTGCTGCACCTCGCGCATCTCGACCTGCCCGACTTCTTCTCGGTCGAGGCGGTGGCGGGCTTCGTCGGCGCACTCGGGTTCGCCGGCGCGATCACCAGTGAGCTGCTCGGCGCGCGTACCCCCGGCGCGATAACCGTCGCGGCGGGCGTCGGCGTCCTCGCCGCCCTGCCTACCGCCTACCTCGCGGTCCGGCTGTCCCGCGCGGCCCGCGACATGCGCACCGACGCGACGCCCACCCGGGCCGATCTCGTCGGGACGCTCGGCGTGGTCGTCACGCCGATCACCGCGACCGGGTACGGCGAGGTGCGGGTCCGCCTCGGTGGCCATCCGATCAAGGTGTACGCGAAAGCCGACCGACCCCTGCCCGCCGGTGCCGAGATCTTCGTGGTCGAGGCGCCCAGCGAGACGAGCGTCGTCGTCGAGCCGGTCCATCCCCTGTCCTGAAGGGCTGTCCAGATGCTACTGATCATCGCCCTCGGCGGCGCCGCACTGCTCATCCTCCTCCTGGTCATGTTCGTGCTCTCGCGGATCAAGGTGGCCGCCCCCAACGAGGCGTTCATCGTGACCGGCCGCAAGGCGCAGGCGATCGAGTCGTCGGACGCCTCCCGGCAGATCGACCTGTCCGGCCAGAAGGTCGTGATGGGCGCCTCCGTGTTCGTCCTGCCGGTCGTGCAGAAGGTCCAGTCGCTGGACCTGTCGAGCCGGCGCATCCACGTCGAGATCGCGGGTGCCGTGACCAAGCAGGGCATCCGGGCCAACCTGCACGGCGTCGCGATCGTCAAGGTCGGTGGCACCGAGGGCGCGGTACGCGCGGCCGCACAGCGCTTCCTGCGCCAGCAGCGGGAGATCGAGGAGTTCACCAAGGAGGTGCTGGCGGGTTCCCTGCGCTCGATCGTCGGCCGGCTCACCGTCGAGGAGATCATCCGGGACCGCGCCGCGTTCGCCTCGGCGGTGGCCGAGGAGGCCGAGCACTCCATGACCAACCAGGGCCTGGTGCTCGACACGTTCCAGCTGCAGGACATCCTGGCCGAGGGCTCCTACCTGCAGGACCTCGGCCGGCCCGAGGCGGCGCGCGTGCTCAAGGAGGCGTCGATCGCGGAGGCGCGGGCGCGGCAGGCCGCGGAGCAGGAGCGGATGCTGGCCGAGGAGGCGATCGCGGTCGCGGAGCGCAACCTGTCCGTCAAGAAGGCGGCGATGCAGGCCGAGATCGACGCGGCCAAGGCCCGCTCGGCGGCCGCCGGCCCGCTCGCCCAGGCCGAGCGCGACCAGGCGATCCTGGGTGAGCAGCAGAAGGTCGCCGAGCGCAACGCGGAGCTCAAGCAGCGGCAGCTCGACACCGAGGTGCGCAAGCCGGCCGCGGCGACCTTCCCCGGCGTCGCGATCATGGTGCTGGCGTTGACGTTCA
>NZ_JBFAIU010000319.1:0-8760 GCF_040654855.1 Asanoa sp. NPDC050611 | reverse complement strand
GCCGGTTGGCGGGGGCGGGAGGTCGCCGGCGGCAGAGGCATGGTGCTTGGGTGAAGCGCGGCCCGCGACCGCCGGTTGGCGGGGCCGCAGGGCGTCGAGAGCGGCCGCGCACGACGCACAGGCGCCGCGGCGCAGGGGCACGTGCGGTGTGCGGCAGCCGGCGCACTCCGCCGGCAGCACGAGGTCGGCGAGCGCGGCGAGCACCACGGGTCAGTAGGCGAAGAACGGCGCGATCGGCTGGGTCTGCGCTTCGGTGTTCGTGCCCGGCGACTGGGTCGGCGTCGCGCCGTCGATGGCCGAGCGGTCCAGCTGCGTCGAGGCGCCGAGGGCCAGCCACGTCGCGTCGTCGGCCTGGTAGAGCATCGTGCTGGAGGTGCGCCCGAGCGCGGTGGTCTCCGGGTAGGCGGAGATCATGACGACTGGGCCGTGCGCGTCGTAGATGCGCGGGGTGCGGCGCGCGCTGTCGACGGTGACGTCGTTGATCGACAGGCGGTCCAACTCGTCGGTGCCGCCGATCGACAGCGCGTTCTCGCCGCTCCAGGCGACTGCCGTCAGATTGCGCAACGGCGTGATCAGCGCACGCGGCTCGAGGATCTTCTGCGCATCCGACCCGATCGAGACGGGCGCGACGAAGACCTTGCCGTCGGCGAGCAGGGCGACCCGCTGACCGTCGGGGGCAACGGCGACCGCGCTGATGTCGCGCAGGCCGGGCGGCGTCACCTTGCGCACCGTGCGGTCGGCGCCGAAGACGTAGAGCCGCAGGTCGGTGCCGACCACGAGGCCCATCCGGGACCTGGGAAGCCACACGGGCGCGGACCGCGGGGTGACGCCGGGCACCAGGGCGAGGTCGCTGACCAGGCCGCCGCCGGTGGCCGAGCCCACCCGCAGCTCGTTCTTCTGGTTGACGATCGCGGCGTCGACACCGTCGCCGAACCGGCTGAAGGCGGCGAACTTCAGCTTCTGGTTGGCGGCGGGGGCCAGCGGGACGGGCGCCGGCACCGCGGCCGGGACGGTCAGCGCGTTGACCTTGCCGTCGAGGATGGCGTACGGGTGGGCTTCGGAGCCGACCGGGTACGGCGTGCGGTTCAGCAGGTCGTTGACGTCCTGCTTGGGCCGGGCCTGCCCGTTGATCTTGATCTGCAGCCACCGCACGCTCACGTTCGACGCGCGCATGGTCCACGCCACCTGCTGCGCGAGGAAGTCCTGCGCGTCGTTGCCGACCGCCGGCGACCAGTTCATGGTCAGCAGGTCGTTGTCGACGGGCGCGTTGGTCAGCAGCTTGCTGTCACCCGGCAACGGCTGGGCCGCACCGCCGAGCCACGGCGACGGGCCGCTCTCGATCATCTCGAGCAGCTCGTTCGGGACCCGGGACGTGGGCACCTCTCCCGGCAACCAGCGGAGGTCGGGCACGAGGGCGCTGCGGTCGCCGTTCCAGAAGTAGATCGTCCGCTCGCTGTAGTAGGTGGTCAGCGCCTCGATGTCGAGCAGCGTCTCCGGTGGCGCCTTGGTCAACCGCCAGCCACCGCTCTCCTCGGCCTTGACCTTCAGCGGGTAGCGGGTCGTGGTCTCGTCCGGCGGGCTGATCCGGCCCTCGGCGTCGAGCACACCGACGTGTTGCACCGTGAGGTCGACATCCTCGTCGTTGGGCTTGGGGTCGATCCGCACGACCTTGACGAGGTTGACGCTCTTGAGCGACGGCACGCTGCCCGAGATGTAGTCCCGGATGCGTTGGTCCGTCTTCCCGCCCGGGTCGAGCTCGCCCGCCGCGGCGGTGAGGAAGTTGGCGACGAAGTCCTTGACGGTGCTCGCCTCCAGCCGGTCCGGCGGCGGCACCCGCCCAGGATCGGCGGCCTGGTCGGCGCCGGACACGGGACCGGCGTGGTCGACCTTGACGTCGGTGTGGTCCGGTATCCCGCAGCCGGCGAGCAGCCCCGCGACCAGGCCGCCCGCGGCGACCAGGCCCGCGACCCGGCGCCTCATCGGGGCACCTCCGCGGGCGTCTGGGTGATCGCACGCTGCTGCACGGGCGGCGTCACCGCGGGCAGGTCGGCGTCCTCCGGCACGAGCCGCAGCGGCGAGGCCGTCAGCCGGTCGCCCGCGCGCACCGGCAGGGTCAACCGGAACTGGGCGCCCTGGCCGGGCGCGCCCCAGGCCTCGAGCCAGCCGCCGTGCAGGCGGGCGTCCTCGAGGCTGATCGAGAGGCCCAGCCCGGTGCCGCCGGTCTGCCGGGCCCGCGACGGGTCAGCCCGCCAGAACCGGTTGAAGACCAGCTTCTCCTCGCCGGGCTTGAGCCCGACGCCGCGGTCGCGGACCGCCACCGCGGCCGCTGTGCCGTCGGAGACCAGCCGGACGTCGACCGGCCGGTGCTCGGCGTGCTCCACCGCGTTGCCCACCAGGTTGCGCAGGATGCGCTCGACCCGGCGCGGGTCGACGTCGGCGATCACCGGGTCGGCCGGCACCTCGACGCGCAGCTCGACGCCGCACCGCTCCGCCAGGCCGCGCAGCGGCTCGACCGCGCGGTGCACGAGCGGCGCCAGGTCGCTCGGCTCGGCGTCGAGCATGGCGAAGCCGGCGTCGTAGCGGCTGATCTCCAGCAGGTCGGTGAGCAGGCTCTCGAACCGGTCCAGCTCGGTCTGCAGGATCTCGGCGGTGCGGGACACGTCGGCCGGGAACCGGTCGCGCTCCGCGAAGATCAGGTCGGCGGCCATCCGGACCGTGGTCAGCGGCGTACGCAGCTCGTGCGAGACGTCGGAGGTGAACCGCCGTTGCAGGCGGGACATGTCTTCGAGGCGGACGATCTGGCGCTGCAGGTTGGCCGCCATCTGGTTGAACGACGCGGCGAGCAGCGCGAGGTCGTCTTCGCCGGTGACCGCCATGCGCTGGTCGAGCAGGCCGGCCGAGAGCCGCTGCGCCGTGCGTGCGGCGACCCGGACCGGGCGGACGACCAGCCGGGTGACCAGGGCGGCGAGCAGCCCGAGGAGCAGCACCAGGGTCGCGCCGGTGGCCAGCACGGTGGTGCGGATCTGGGTCGCCGCCGAGTCCTGGGTGGTCAGCGGCTCGATGTAGTAGAGCTCGACATGCCCGAACTTGGTGGCCACCGGAGTGCCCTTGACCAGGTATTTCGCGCGCCCGGCGCCGAGGTCGGCCGAGCGGATCGCGGTCGCCACCCCACCGCCGTCGACCGCGCTGGTGATGTCCGGGCCGAGCACCTCGTTGATGACGCTCAGGCTGACGTCGCGGGACATCTCCGTGCGCAGCTCGGCGACCTCCTCGGCCTTCACCACGACCAGCCCGGAGCCTGGGTCCTGTGCGTCGCCGCCGCCGAGATAGAAGACGATGTCCTGGAGGGTGCCCTGCACGTTGGGCTCGTAGGGCTTGCCGAAGACGGCCAGCTGCTCCCGGGTGTAGCCGCGGCCGAACTCCATCTGCGCGGTCACGGTCTGCTTCGCCCGCTCGAGCAGGATCGTCGAGCTGCGGTAGGCCACCACGTAGGCGAAGACGGCGACCAGCAGGCTGGACACCACCAGGGTCAAGGTGACCACGCGGACCTGGAGCGAGCGGCGCCAGGTGTGCTCGACGGTCACCAGCAGCAGCGTCACCTGGCGGAGGAGCCGACCCCAAAGGACCCGGGCACGGGCCCGGGCCGATTGGAGGGTCTCGCCGAGTGACGCTGCGCTCACAGTGAGGCCCAGGCTATCCGGTGCCGGCCTTGTAGCCGACGCCACGGACGGTGAGGATGATCTCCGGGCGCTCCGGGTCCGGCTCGATCTTGGCGCGCAGCCGCTGGACGTGCACGTTGACCAGGCGGGTGTCCGCCGCGTGGCGGTATCCCCAGACCTGCTCCAGCAGCACCTCGCGGGTGAACACCTGGCGCGGCTTGCGGGCGAGGGCGACCAGCAGGTCGAACTCGAGCGGGGTCAGCTTGACCTCGTCGCCGTCGCGGGTCACCGTGTGCGCGGGCACGTCGATGGTGATCTGGTTGCCGGGCGGGCCGATGGTCAGCATCTCCGGCGCCGCGTCCTCGCCCCGGCGCAGCCGGGCCCGCATCCGGGCGACCAGCTCCTTGGGCTTGAACGGCTTGACCACGTAGTCGTCGGCGCCGGACTCGAGCCCGAGCACGACGTCGACGGTGTCGCTCTTGGCGGTCAGCATGACGATCGGGACGCCCGACTCCGACCGGATCGACCTGGCGACGTCGATGCCACTCATGCCGGGCAGCATCAGGTCGAGCAGCACGATGTCGGGCCGGTTCTCCCGGAACGCGGACAGGGCGCGCTCGCCGTCGGCCACGAAAGAGGGCAGGAAACCCTCACTGCGCAGCACGATGCCGAGCATCTCCGCCAACGCGGGATCGTCGTCCACCACCAGAACCCGGGCTCTCATGGCACCAATATTCCATCCGGGTTCATCGCGGTGTGACCGGCCGGCCGGCGGAATATCGACACCGACCCGGTCACGGGTACCCACAATTCGGTCTTTCGCCATGCTTCCGGGCCGGGAGGTGCGCAATATCCCCCGGTCCGGTCCCCGGGCGTGACGTGCGCCATGCCACGATGACCGCTATCCCGCAGCCTCGACGGAGCCGACCCTGGACACGTCCGCCATCCCCCGGCGCCCCCTCACGGTGGGCGAGCTGCTCGACGCCGCCCTCCTGGTGCTCCGGGCGCACGCGGCGGCCCTGCTGCCCGTGGCGGCCGTGCTCGCGATCGGCGAGCAGTTCCTCCTCGCGCCGCTGCGCGACTGGGCCCGGCTCGACGTGACCGACCCGGTCCGCTACCTGGACCGCGATTTCCCCCAGGTGTGGACCGTGCTCTGCGTGGGCGCCGGCTGCGAGGCGGTGATCATCGCGCTGCTCGCCGCGCCGGCGGCCCGCGCGGCGGGCGCCCTGCTGCTCGGCCGGCCGCTCGACAACCGCGCCGCGCTCCGCCCGCGTGGCCTGCGCCCGGTCGCCACGATCGCGCTGGCGCTGTTCGCCGGCGTGGTCGTCATGACGTTCTCGTTCGCCGGCCCGCTCTGGGCGTTCGCCTTCGGCTTCACCGCGCTGGCCGTGCCCGCCCTCGTGGTCGACCGGGTGAACCCGTTCCGGGCGATCGGCCGCGGGGTCGTGCTGGCCGGGCGGACCGGCGGCCGGGCCCTGTGGGTCCTGCTGGTCGCCTACCTCACCTGGTGGCTGATCCGGACACTGGTCGGCACCGTGGGCGGCAACCTGCTCAACCAGCTCGTGCCACTGCGCTCCGACGCGCTCGGCGTGCTGCTGTTCGGGATGCGGGTCGCGGTCAACACGCTGGCCTACGCCGCGCTCGCCTGCCTTGTCGCGACCCTGCACCTGGAGACCCGGTTCCGCTCCGAGGGCCTGGACATCGCGCTCAGCCGCGGCTACGGCGCCGGAGCGGGCGCCGACCCGCTGGCGGTGCGGCGATGAGCGGCTTCGCGCGCTGGTGGACCGAGGCGGTCGCGGCGCTCGGCGACCTCGTGCCGCCCGGCTGGCTGCTGCTCATCGTGCTGCTGCTCGCCGCCCTCGTCGCCGTGCTCTGGTCGCAGTGGGCCCGGCTGCGCTCGATCCGCCTCAAGTGGCCGCGGCGGCGCCGACGCCCCGCGGCAGAGCCGGCCGAGGCCGGGCCGGTGCCCCAGGAGACCGAGCCCGACGCGCTGCCCGACCTGCCGGCGGCGACCTTCGTCTCCCGCGCCGACCAGTTCGCGGCACAGGGCCGCTGGGCCGAGGCCGTCCGCGAGCGGTTGCGCGCCATGGTCCGGTTGCTCGTCGATCGCCGGGTGATCGAACACCATCCAGGATGGACGGTCACCGAGCTGGCCTCCGCCGCCGGCCGCAGCGCGCCGGCCACCGACCGGCCGCTCGGCGCCGCGGGCACCGTCTTCTCCGACATCTGGTACGGGCAGAAGCCGGCCACGTCCGACGACGACGCCGCCATGAAGGGCTTCGCGTCCGATGTGGATCGCGCGCTGAGCGGCGCCCGGGTGCCCGCGAGCCGGCGGGGTGAGTCGTGACCGCGACGGCGACGCGCGGCCGGCCGCCGGCCGCCCTGCGCCGGGGCCTGCGGCGGGGGCGGCGGGTGCTGATCCCGTTCGGGGTGGTCGCCGTGCTGCTGGTAACCACTCTGGTGACGCACGCGGTCGACACGCCCGACAGCGACGACGCCGACTTCCTCTCGCCGGCCAGCACCGCGCCGATCGGCTCGCAGCGCCTGGCCGAGGTGGTACGCGGCCGCGGTGTCGACGTCGTCCGGTACACGGACCCCCGTGTCGCCATCGCCGAGGCCGGCGGCGCCACGCTGTTCGTGCCGGCCGCGGAGTTCCTGGACCCGGACACCACCAGCGCGATCGCGTCGCTGCCGTCCCAGACCCGGGTCGTGCTTGTCGACCCGCCGGCGCGCACCCTGCGCACCATCGGCGCGCCGTTGGCCCGCGGTCCCCGGCGTTGGGCGACCGCGGCCGTGCCCTCCGGCGGCTGTGCGATCCCGGGCATCGGCGAGACCGGCGACGCGGCCGCCCGACGGCAGGCCTACCTGATCGACGCGGCCTACGGCGGCAGCCGGGACTCCTGCTACGCCAACGGTGTCCTGCGGCTCACGTACCCCCAGGAGCTCGTGGTCGTCGGCGCGTCCGACCCGTTCCGCAACGACCGCCTCGACGAGCACGACAACCGCGCCTTCGCCGCCGGTCTGCTCTCCGCCCGGTCCCGCGTGGTCTGGCTCGACCTGCACGAGCGTTACGTGCCGCCGAGGGAGCCGGCGCGCGCGGAGACACCCGACCCCACCGCCGAGGAGACCTACGACCAAGGGAGCAGCGGGGACTCGGGCGACGGCTCGGGTCGGCCCCCCGCGCAGGGCGCGCCCGGGTCGGGCGACGGCGACGGCGACTCCGACCAGCCCGGTGGCAACCCGCTGGGCGACGCGTTCCCGCCGTGGGTCTGGGCGATGCTCGCCACGTTCGCGGCCGCCCTCATCCTGTTGCTGCTCTGGGCGGCGCGCCGGCTCGGCCCGGCGGTCAGCGAGCCCCTGCCGGTCGAGGTGCGCTCGGGCGAGACGGTGCTCGGTCGCGGCCGCCTCTACCAGCGGGCGAAGGCCCGTGGCCCGGTCGCCGCCGTGCTCCGGCAGGCCGCCCTGCGGCGGATCGAGCCCGCGCTGGGGCTGGCGCACGGGCACACCCCCGCCGACGTGGTCGCCGCCGTCGCGCAACGCACCGGGCGCGACGCGTACCAGGTGGACGGGTTGCTCTACGGCCCCGAGCCGGCGCACGACGACGAGCTGCTCGACCTCGCCCGCGGCCTCGACGCCGTGGCCGACGAGGTCGGCGGCGTCCCATCCCGCCACACGCAGCCCGGCAGCGCCGGGCCTGACCAAGGAGAACCACGGTGACCCTCGCCGCCGGACCGACCGCCGAGACCGATCCCCGGGTCGCCCTGCACCGGCTACGCGCCGAGGTCGCCAAGGCGGTGGTCGGCCAGGACGCGATCGTCACAGGGCTGCTGATCGGCCTGCTCTGCCGGGGGCACGTGCTGCTCGAGGGCGTACCCGGTGTCGCCAAGACCCTGCTCGTCCGCTCCTTCGCCGCGGCGCTGGACCTCGACATGAAGCGCCTGCAGTTCACCCCGGACCTGATGCCCGGCGACGTGACCGGCTCGCTGGTCTACGACCCGCACGGCGCCGCGTTCACGTTCCGCCAGGGTCCGGTGTTCACGAACCTGCTGCTCGCCGACGAGATCAACCGGACGCCGCCGAAGACCCAGTCGGCGCTGCTGGAGGTCATGGAGGAGCGCCAGGTGTCCGTCGAGGGCTCGCCGCGGGCCCTGCCGGAGCCGTTCCTGGTGATCGCCACCCAGAACCCGGTCGAGTACGAGGGCACCTACCCGCTCCCCGAGGCGCAGCTCGACCGGTTCCTGCTCAAGCTCGCCGTGCCGCTGCCCAGCCGCGACGACGAGCTCGGCGTGCTGCGCGCCCACCACCAGGGCTTCAACCCGCGCGACCTGGCCGCCGCCGGGATCCGGCCGGTGGCCACCGCGGCCGATCTCGCGGCCGCACGCGAGGCGGTCGGCCAGGTCGGCGTCGTCGACATGGTGCTCGGCTACATCGTCGACCTGTGCCGGGCCACCCGGAGCTCCCCGTCGCTCGAGCTGGGCGCGTCGCCGCGCGGTGCCACCGCGCTGCTCGGCGCGGCCAAGGCGTGGGCCTGGATCTCCGGCCGGGAGTACGTGACGCCCGACGACGTCAAGGCCGTCAGCCGGTCGACCCTGCGGCACCGGGTCCGGCTGCGCCCCGAGGCGGAGCTCGAGGGCGTGACCGTCGACCAGATCCTCGACGCGGTGCTCGGCACCGTACCGACCCCGCGCTGACCATGGTCAGCTGGCGGACCGCCCTGCTGCTCGGCCTCGCCGCGCTCACCATGCCGCTGTGGTCGGCGCCGTGGTGGGCCGCCGCGGTGGCCGGGTTCGTCGTGCTGGCCGCGGCGGGCGTGGACTTCCTGCTCGCCGCGCCGCTGCGCGGGGTCACCCTGGCCCGCAGCGGCGACTCCACGATTCGGCTCGGGCAGTCCGCGACCGTGCGGCTGCGGGTGCGCAACGGCGGCCCGCGGACGCTGCGCGCCGACGTCCGGGACGCCTGGGTGCCCTCGGCCGGCGCCGTGACCCAGCCCGGCCGGGTGACCGTGCGGACCGCGTAGTTGATCCGCTGGAAGTCCGGGTCGCGCCGCGCGCAGACCGCCGCGACGGCCTCGCCGATCAGGTCCATGTCGGCGAGGAAGGCG
>NZ_JBFAIU010000318.1:0-8767 GCF_040654855.1 Asanoa sp. NPDC050611 | reverse complement strand
GCGCGCCCTCCCCGCCGCGGCGCGGGCGGCGGCCGCGGTGACGGAATCGCCGGACGCCGAACCGACCGCGACCGCACCGCGAGAGGCCCTGGCGTCGTTCGCCCGCGCCTGGACGGCGCGGCTGCCACTCTGGACCGACGACGACCAGTCCCCGTCGCGCCTGGGCGTGGACCTGCTGCCGGAGGTCCTGGCCGACGCCGCGACCCGATTTCCGTACGCACAGCTGATGAAGCTCAACGCCCTGCTCCTGGGCCTGGCGCTGGAGAACCTGGCGTTCGCGGACCTACGCACCCGCACCGGGCGCCGGGTCCGGGTGGCGGAGAGCGCACTGACCACACTGCACGGAGCGACCCAACTGGCCGCGGCCGCGCCCGGGTTCGTGGAGCCGTTCGACGTGGTCCGGGCGTGCGCGCAGCTCGCGGACCTGGACCTGGACGACGCGTGGCTGCCACCCCACCTGCCTTATGCGGTGCGGGCGCGCCCGGTCGACGAACGCTGGTCCCCGCCCCCGGGCGGTCCGTCCGGCGGCGTGGTCGCGATCCTGGGCCTGCACAGGCTGGGCGCGGTGGAGGAGGCGGTCCGCGCGGCCCCGCCAGGCACGTCGGTGACGGCGGTGGTGGTCAGCGGCGACCCGGCGGAGCTGTCGGCACTGGCCCGGCTGGCCTTGGCGGAGGTCGACAGCTGCCTGCGGGCGGCGTTCCCACCCACGGCGTTGTCGCGCCTGTCGGTGCTGCACGACGACACGGGGGCGATCGCAGCCGTGGCGGGGGTGCCGGCGGTCAGCGACGCGACGGAGGCCGCGGTCCTGATCCGGGACGGCCGTGTCGTCGCGCGAGCGGAGGGCTGGGGCGCCTGCCACGCAGCGGCCTCGGCCGCCACGTGAGGGCGCGTGCCGCACAATGATGTGGTGTGCGCACCCTTCCCCGCGTCGCAGTGGCGCTGGCCCTCGTCGGCGCGCTGCTGCTCGGCACGGTGTGGCTGGTGCAACGCCGGCTGATCTACTTCCCGGACCGGTCGGCCCCGGGCTCCGTCCCTGGTGCGCGGGACCTTTCCCTGCGTACGAGCGACGGCCTGACCCTCGGCGCCTGGCTGATCCCGCCGTCCGGGGCGCGGGACCGGCGCGTCGCCGTGCTCGTCGCGCCCGGCAACGCCGGCAACCGGCGGCACCGCCTCCCGCTGGCGGCCGCGCTCGCCGCGGAAGGGTTCACGGTGCTCCTGTTCGACTACCGCGGCTACGGCGGCAACGCCGGCAGCCCGACCGAGGACGGTCTCGCGCGCGACGTGCGGGCCGCCCGGGGCGCCCTGTCCGAGCAGCCCGGCGTCTCCGCGGATCGGGTCGTCTACCTGGGTGAGAGCCTCGGCGCGGCGGTGGTCACCGAGCTCGCCGCCGCGCACCCACCCGCTGGGCTCGTGCTGCGCTCGCCGTTCACCGACCTGGCGGCCGTGGGCAGCGCGCACTACCCGTGGCTGCCCGTCCGGCTCCTGCTGAAGGATCGCTTCGCCGTCGCGGACCGGATCGCCCGCGTCGACGCGCCGACCGTCGTCGTCTACGGCACCGCGGACACGATCGTCCCGCCTGAACAGAGCCGGACCGTCGCCGACCGGGCCGCGCGGTTGACGCGCGTCGTGGCCGTCGACGGCGCCGACCACAACGACCCGTCGCTAGTCGCCGGACAGCCGGTCGTCAGCGCTGTCGCGGAGGTCGCGCCCGCGTAGTGCCGCACGGACAGCGACCGACGGGCGGAACAACCGCGTCGCCGGGTCCTGCAGCGACGCGACGCGGAGGAACTGGTGCGCCACGACGGGGTCCCGCTCGGCTGCCCGGAGCAACCGTCCGGTGTAGACGCCGGCCAGCCGGATCGGGAGCGGGCGCGGGCCGGGCACCTCGGGCAACTTCAGGTCGCCGCCGACCGCGGCCTGCCACGCGGCGCGGGCCGGTCGGGTCGCCGCCGGGAAGAACCGGCGGGCCAGGTCGTGGTCGCCGGCCAGGAGCACGTCCCGCAGCGCCTCCGCCTGGAGGGCCGCGACCGACATGCCGAGCGCGTACGCGGGGTTGGTCGAACAGATCGCGTCTCCGAGCACGAGGAAGCCGGTGGGGAAGCGGCGCAGGCGTTCGTAGCGGAGCCGGACGTTGGCCGGGAAGCGCGCCAGCACCGGGTCGCCGAGCGGCTCCGCGGCGCGGAGGGCGGCCAGCACGTCCGGTGGCGCGATCTCCGCCACGGTCGCCATCAGTCCGGCCGGGTCCCGTGGCGGGTGGTGGCCGCCGTAACCCGACACGGTCAGGATCGCCCGGCCCTGCTCCTGAGCGAACAGCACGATCCCCCGCGGCCGGCCAGGCCGCGCGCTGACGCCCACGACCTTCGCGGGCAGGGCGCCCGACGGGCGGAGCTGCCGGGTCACGTACACGAGGTCGATCGGCACCCGTTCCACGCGCGGTGCCGGATAGCCGAGCTCGGCCAACCACACGGGCGCCCGGCTGCCGCGCCCGGTCGCGTCGACCACGAGGTCAGCGCGGACGTCGTCGCCCCGCACCAGACTCACGCCGGTGACCCGGCCGCCCGTGGCGGTCAGGCCCGCGATCGCCGCGCCGTCCCGAAGGGCCACATTGGACAGCGCACCGAGCCTGGCCCGCAGGTGCGCCTCCAGGCACGGCCGGCTCACCTGACAGGCGAACGGCTGCTCGGGCCGGCGCCGCACCAGCAACGGCCGCCCGCCGCCCGGCGCGAGCCGGAACTCGGCGAAGTCCCGGACCACCGGCGCCCCCGCGGCCACCAGCTCCCCGTACGCACCGGGAAAGAGCCGGTCCAGCGCCTGGGCGCCCGCGGTGACCAGCACGTGCGCGTGCCGGCCCTGCGGCACACCCCGCCGCTGTGCGGGGCCGGCCGGCAGCCGGTCGCGCTCCACCACGGTCACCCGCTCACACACCTCGCTCAACGCCGCCGCCGCGAACAGGCCGCCGATCCCCGCACCCAGCACCACCGCGTGCCGCATCGCGCACCACCCCCTGACGACGACGCTAGGTCCGGAGTCGACGGCGTCGCTTCGGTGCGACCACGCAACGGTTGGCGGTCGATGGGTGATTTCCCTCAGTGGATGCCGTTCGCGAACGCGTACGCCGCCGCCGCTGTGCGCGACCCGACGCCGAGTTTGGTGAGGATGTTGCTCACGTGTCGTTCGACCGTGCGGTCGCTGATCGCCAGCGTTTCCGCGATCGCACGGTTGGACCGGCCCGCGGCGACCAGCCGGAGCACTTCGAGCTCGCGGCGGCTGAGGCCCGCGCGGTCCGGCGGCGTCACCGGGTCGGCCGCCCCGAGCCCGGCCAGGGCCTGGTGTGCCGCGTCGAGCTCCAGCGTCCCGGATGCCTCGTCACCGAGCGCCCGGCAGGCGAGGCCGACGCCGATCCGGGCCCGCGCGGCCTCGTAGGGCGCCGCCAGCTCGCGCCACAGCTCGAAGGCCCGGCGCAGCGCCGGCAGGGCGGCGTCCGGATCGCCGGCCGCCAGGCTCACGGTTCCATCGGCGTACGCGGCGCGAGCGATCAGACCGGCGGTGTCGAACGCGGAGGCGATGCCGTCGAGCTCGGCCGCGCCCTCCCGAGCGGTGGGCAGGTCCGGCACGGCCAGCATGATCTCCACGTACGCGGGCAGCAGGCGCGCGCGGGCCAACGGATGCCTTGTCTCGACCAGCGCCCGCCGGACCGCGGCCGCGGCGGCGCTCGCCCGGCCCTGCGCCAGCCAGAGCAGCGCGAGCCCCGGCTGGGCCGGCCCGCCGAACTGGCCCGCGGCGCGGTACGCCTCCGCCGCCGCCCCGGCGTCGCCGCGCAGCCGGTGCGCCTCCGCGAGCTGATAGTGCGCGGGTCCGGCCAGCGCCGCACCGTACCCTCGGGTGAGCTGGTCGCAGGCCAGCCGCGCCTCGCGCACCGCGTCGGGCCACTCGCCACCGAGCAGCAGCAGCTCGGCCCGGTGGATCCGGCACACCGCCGAGAACACGCCGGTGTACTGCGGCCGCGCGTCACACCAGACGTTCAGCGCGACCGTCCACTCCCGAGCGCGGCGCAGCTCGTGCAGTTCCCGGCAGGCGTCGATGACACTGCAGTAGATCCAGCTCGTCACCGGCGCCGCGGTCACGCCGGAGCTGACCTCGACCAGCGCCTCGTCGAGCATGGCCAGACCCTCGGCCACCCGGGCCTGCCGGATCCGTGCGCGGCCCTGGATGTGCAGGGCGATCGCCGCGAGGTCCGGGTCGCCCCGGGGGTCGATCTCCGCGGCCGTCGCAAAAGCGCCGTCCGGGTCACCGGCGCCGAACCGCTGCTCGGCCTCCGGGATCAGCAGGTATCCCCGTTCAGCGGGCGCGGCCTCGGGCGGTGCCAGCCGGCCGGCGCGGGCCAGCCAGCCGCTCGCCAGGGTGGGCTCACCCTTCACGACCAGCGCGTGCGCCAGGTAGAACGCCGTGCGCATGGCCCGACCGACGGCACCGGCCTCGACGTACGCCGCGTAGAGCCGTTGCCGCAACACCACGGCTTCGTCGATCCGGCCCAGCACCTGGGTGCACTCGGCCAGCCGTTCGAGGTCGTCGAGCGAGAGTGGCTCGGCGGCCCGGAACGCGGCGCACGCGTCCACCCACGCGTGCCGGCGGTGGTGTTCCCGGGCCCGTTCGAGCGTGTCCACCCTGCCTCCCGGGTCCCATTCAACTCCCGCCGCGGGTCAGCCGGCCATCCCGGGACCGCAGCGGTCAGGTGGCGGTGACGACGACCTTGCCGATGGCGCCCGAGCTCTCCACCCGGGCGTGGGCGTCCCGGAGGGTCGCGGCGTTGAGCGGGCCGAGCCGGGTGGTGGCGGTCGTGCGCAGGCGGCCCGCGTCGACCAGCTTGGCCGTCTCCGTCAGCAGCTCGTGCTGGTAGGTGTCGGCGGGCAGCAGCATCGGGCGCGTGAACATCAGCTCCCAGTGCCACGCCACGCTCTTCGGCTTGAGGGGGAGCAGGTCCAGGCCGTCGGGCTCGTCCGTCGCGGCGATGTGGCCCAGCGGGCGGATCAGGGCCGCGTACGTCTCGATGTTGCCCTTGGAGAACGGGCTGATGATGTAGTCGACGCCGTCCGGCGCGAGGGCGTGCACCGACGCGACCATGTCGTGGCGGTCCACCACGTGGTGTGCGCCCATCTCCATGGCCCACTGGCGTGACTCGCCCCGGCGGGCGGTGCCGATGATGGTCAGCCCGGTGCGGGCCCGCGCCAGCTGCAGCACCATGGAGCCCACCCCGCCGGCCGCGCCGACCATCAGCAGCTTTCCCGTGCTCTGCT
Organism: Asanoa sp. NPDC050611; assembly: GCF_040654855.1. Taxonomy (NCBI): domain Bacteria; kingdom Bacillati; phylum Actinomycetota; class Actinomycetes; order Micromonosporales; family Micromonosporaceae; genus Asanoa; species Asanoa sp. NPDC050611. The sequence goes on along the minus strand of NZ_JBFAIU010000318.1, from coordinate 3,473 downwards.
CGGTCAGGCCGAAGTGGTCGAAGAGCATCTCCCACGCGGTGATCGTGGTCAGCGGCAGCGCCGCGGCGTCCGCGAAGTCCAGCGTGCGTGGCTTGCGCCCGACGATGTTCTCGTTGACGAGCTGGAACTCGGCGTTGCTGCCGGGGCGGTCGATCCGGCCGGCGTACCAGACCTCGTCGCCGGCCACGAACCGCGTCACCGCGTCACCGACGGCGGTGACCACGCCGGCCGCGTCGTACCCGAGGATGCGGAAGCCCTTCGGGTCGCTGCCGGACCGCGACTTGACGTCGGCCGGGTTGACCGACACGGCCTCGACGCGGACGAGCAGGTCGTGCGGGCCGGGGGTGGGCACCGGCACCTCGGCGTCGACCAGGCTCTCCGGGTCGGACACCGGCAACGGCCGCCGGTAGCCGACGGCCCGCATCACATCACCCATCACCCCAAGTTAGGGCCTGCGCCCGGTTGCGTACGCCGGATGCCGCTTCCGGGCCGACGCCGTGGGGCGCCGCGCGCGGGACCGTCGAGAGCGTCACGGAAAGTCCTTCTCGGTGAGGAGCTCACGATGTTGGCACAGCTCTCGACCTATGCCGCCGATCCCGCTTGGCACAACGGTCCCTGGAACCACGGTGGCCCCGGATGGTGGATCGTGTTCCCGATCCTGTTCTGGGTCCTCGTGGTCTCGGTGATCGGCTACTTCATCTGGAACCGCTCGCCGCGGCGCACAGCGCGGCATGCGGCGGAGCAGACGCTGGCGGAGCGGTACGCGCGCGGCGAGATCGACGAACACGAACTCCGCGAACGGCGCGCGCACCTGCGCGACCGGCGCTGACCGCGAGGGCGTCGGGGTTGTCCCGGCGCCCTTACTCCTCGTAGTCCGGCTCGACCAGCTCCTCGTCGCCCCACAGGTCGTCGTCGTCGGCGGCGGCGCGCGGTTTCGGCGCGGCGGCCGGTGCGGGCCCCGGCGCGCCAGGCAGCGACTCCGCCAGCACGTCGAGCACCTGCTGGCCGTACTTGGATAGCTTGTTCTCGCCCACCCCGCTCACCCGGCCGAGCTCCGCCAGCGTGCCCGGCTCGTCCGTGGCGATCTGGCGCAGCGTCGCGTCGTGGAAGATCACGTAGGCCGGGACGCCCTGCTCCTTGGCCGTGGCCGCGCGCCATGCCCGCAACCGCTCGAACGTGCCCACGGCCTCGCCCGCCAGCGCGGGTGCGGCCGCCTTCGGCGTCTTCGCGGGACGTGCGGCCTTGGGTGCGTCGCGGCGGAGCATCACCTGGCGCTCCTTGGACAGCACGCCGCGGCTCGCGTCCGTCAGCGACAGCGTGCCGTAGTCGCCCTCCACCGCCAGCAAACCCTGGGCCAGCAGTTGCCGCACCGCGCCCCGCCATTCCGCCTCGGACAGCTCGGTGCCCACGCCGAAGACCGAGAGCTGGTCGTGCCGGAACCGCGTCACCTTGTCGGTCTGCCGCCCGAGCAGGATGTCGATCACCTGGCCCGCCCCGAACCGCTGGTTGCGCTCGCGGTCGAGGCGCAGCACCGTCGAGAGCAGCTTCTGCGCGGCGATCGTGCCGTCGAACGACGACGGCGGAGTCAGGCACGTGTCGCAGTTGCCGCACGGCTCGCCGTCGGCCTCGCCGAAGTAGGCCAGCAGCTGCACCCGCCGGCACGTGACCGTCTCGCACAGCGCCAGCATCGCGTCGAGGTGCTGGGCCAGCGCGCGGCGCCGCGTGCGGTCGGCGTCGGACGTCTCGATCATCTTGCGTTGCTGGACCACGTCCTGCAGGCCGTAGGCCAGCCACGCCGTCGACGGCAGCCCGTCGCGGCCCGCGCGGCCGGTCTCCTGGTAGTAGCCCTCGACCGACTTCGGCAGGTCGAGGTGGGCGACGAAGCGCACGTCGGGCTTGTCGATCCCCATGCCGAACGCGATCGTCGCCACCATCACCAGGCCGTCCTCGCGCAGGAAGCGGGACTGGTTGGCGGAGCGGGTCCGTGCGTCGAGGCCCGCGTGGTAGGGCAGCGCCGGCACCCCGTTGGTCACCAGCAGCTCGGCGGTGCGCTCGACGGACGCCCGCGACAGGCAGTAGACGATGCCCGCGTCGTCCTTGTGCTCCGTGCGGAGAAACTCGAGGAGCTGGTTGGCCGGGCTCTTCTTTGGCACGATCCGGTACTGGATGTTGGGCCGGTCGAAGCTCGCCACGAAGCGCTTGGCGTCGGTCAGGTTGAGCCGGGTGGCGATCTCGTCGCGGGTGGCGGTCGTCGCGGTCGCGGTCAGCGCGATCCGCGGCACGTCGGGCCAGCGCTCGTGGAGGACCGACAGGCCCAGGTAGTCGGGCCGGAAGTCGTGACCCCACTGGGCCACGCAGTGCGCCTCGTCGATCGCGAACAGGGATATCCGCCCGCGCTCGAGCAGGCGCATCGTGTTGGGGGAGCCGAGCGCCTCGGGCGCGAGGTAGAGCAGGTCGAGGTCGCCGCGGGTGAACGCCTCCTCGGTGTCGCGCCGCTCGGCCCACTCCTGGGTGGAGTTGACGAAGCCGGCGCGCACGCCGAGCGCCCGTAGCGCGTCGACCTGGTCCTGCATGAGCGCGATCAGCGGGGAGATCACCACGCCGACGCCCGGCCGGACGATCGCCGGAATCTGGTAGCACAGTGATTTGCCACCGCCGGTCGGCATCAGGACCAGCGCGTCACCCCCGCCGACCAGCTGCGAAATGATCTCCGCCTGCTGGCCGCGGAACGTGTCATAGCCGAACAGCCGCCGCAGCACCTCGACCGGCTCGGCACCCACCATCTCCGCTGACGTCGCCACGCGGCGATTCTATGAGGCCGCAAGCCCCCGGCAGGAGGGCCTGTGGATAACTCAATCGATACGCATCAGCTTACGATTAACGCGCTCGACAAGCGGCGTGGCCGGGGATACCGTCAGCGAATGCGTACGGATACCGACCTCGCGGTCGCGCGCCGGATCCGCGTCGGCGTGGCGGCCTACAGCGAGCGGATCCGCGCCGAGCGGGCCGGGTTCCTGACCCTCACCCAGACGGCGGTCCTCGGGCAGCTCTACCGGCACGGCGCGCTGACACCGGGTGAGATCGCCGACCGGCTCCGGGCCAAGCCCCAGACGCTCACCCGGGTCTTCGCGACGCTGCAGGAACGTGGCTTGATCACGCGGACCCCGGACCCGGACGACCGCCGGCAGGCTCTGGTCACGATCACCGACCAGGGCCGCGGCATGCTGCACGTGGAGATGCGCCCGCGGGACCGCTTCGCCGCCGCACTTATTACGCAGGAGCTGACGGCCGCGGAGCGCGACCTGCTGGCCATCGCCGCCGACCTACTGGAGCGGCTGGCCACCGCCGGCGCCCCACCGGTCCGCGCCGAACCATGACCAGAGCTGAGCGATGGGCGGAGCTGAGCGATGGGCGGAGCTGAGCGATGGGCGGAGCTGAGCGATGGGCGGAGCTGAGCGATGGGCGGAGCTGAG
>NZ_JBFAIU010000317.1:0-8777 GCF_040654855.1 Asanoa sp. NPDC050611 | reverse complement strand
GTCGCCCTCCTCGACGATCTCCTCGGCCAGCTCCTGCAGCCGGGCGAGCTTGCCGGACGACGCCGGGGTTGGCGGTGGCCCGCCAGGTCTGCTTGCGGTGGGCCGGGTCCGGGACGAGCAGTTGGCGGTCGGCCAACTCCAGGACGGGGTCGTAGGGCGGGAGCAGGAAGGTGCCGCCGGCCGGCGGGGCGGCCAGGGCCGCCGCGAGGTCGTCGGGGTGCATGAACAGCTTGCGGCCCGCCACGTCGACCGGGACCACCTCGGCGAGGGCCCACCAGCGGCGGGCGGCGGCGGGGGAGAGGGCCAGCCAGGCGGCGAGCCCGTCGCGGTTGGTCGGGCCGGCGTTGCGCAGGAAGCAGCGAACCAGCTCACGCCGCGCGGCCTCCGGCGACGGCGCCGCCGACCCGAGCGACGCCGCGACGAAGTCGGCGGAGCCGTCGCCGTTGGGCAGCAGGCGCAGGCCCGCGGGAAGCGAGGCCAGCCGGAACAGCGCGTCGTGGACGTGGTGGGCCGCGCACCCGGGACACCACGGGCGCAGCCGGGGGTCGACGACGGACTGCAGCGCGGTCGACAGCTCGCCCTTGCTGCGCCGGGCGCCGTCGGCCAGCACGCCCGCCATCGCGCCGGCGACCTCGTCGAGGGCCGCTCCGATCGACACCGGCAGCTCGGCGAAGAACGGCCCGAACTGCTGCCTGCGCAGGTCAGCGCCATCCTCCGGGCGCAGGGCCGCGGCCAGCGCCGCCAATGACGCGGGTCGGTGCAGGTGCATGGCGCCGCGGATCGAGTGCACCAGGGCGAGGCCGGCCGGGTCGATGCCACGCAGCCGGGCGGCGCGGGCGCCCGTCGTGCCCGGTGGGGTGTCCTGGAACCCCGTGTCGAGGGCACCGGCGATCGTCGCCACCCGGTGGGCACGCACCTGGGCATCGGTCAGGCGGGCGTCGGCCATGAGGGCAGGATGCCTCACGGGTACGACAACGTACGCTCGATGCGTGACCCCGCTCGCCCTCGGACCGCACCAGGTCGACCCGCCGGTGGTCCTGGCGCCGATGGCCGGGATCACCAACGTGGCGTTCCGCCAGCTCTGCCGTGAGCAGGGCGGCGGCCTCTACGTCTGCGAGATGATCACCACGCGGGCGCTGGTCGAGCGGAACCCCAAGACGCTCAAGATGATCGCCTTCGCGGGCGACGAGCGGCCCCGCAGCCTGCAGCTCTACGGTGTCGACCCCGAGGTGACCGCCGCCGCGGTCCGGATGGTGGTCGCGGAGGACCTCGCCGACCACGTGGACCTCAACTTCGGCTGCCCGGTCCCCAAGGTCACCCGCAAGGGTGGCGGCGCGGCCCTGCCCTGGCGCCGGCGGCTGTTCGCCCGCCTGGTCCGGGCGGCCGTCGACGCCGCCGACGGCGCGGTGCCGGTCACGGTCAAGATGCGCAAGGGCATCGACGACGACCACCTGACGTACGTCGAGGCCGGCCTCGCCGCCCAGGACGCCGGTGTGGCGGCGGTGGCACTGCACGCGCGGACGGCGGCCCAGCGCTACTCGGGCACCGCCGACTGGGACGCCATCGCGACGCTCAAGCAGGCGCTCGACGTGCCGACCCTGGGCAACGGCGACATCTGGGAGGCCGAGGACGCCCTGCGGATGATCGCGCACACGGGCGCCGACGGCGTGGTCGTCGGCCGCGGCTGCCTGGGCCGCCCGTGGCTGTTCGCGGACCTGGAGGCAGCCTTCGCCGGCCGCCCGAGCCGCAAGCTGCCGACGCTGGGCGAGGTCGCCAAGGTCCTGCGCCGGCACGCGGAGCTGCTCCGGGACCAGTTCGGCACCGAACGCGACGCGTGCGTCGACATCCGCAAGCACATCGCCTGGTACCTCAAGGGCTTCCCGGTCGGCGCCGAGCTCCGCCGGGCGCTCGCCATGGTCGAGACCCTCGCGGAGCTGGACGACCTGCTCGGCAAGCTCGACGCGGACGCGCCGTTCCCGCTGGAGACCCTGGGCCAGCCGCGCGGCCGCACCAACTCACCGGGCAAGGTCCACCTCCCGGACGGCTGGCTGGCCGCCCGCGACGCCGACGAGGTCCCCGAGGGCGCGGAGATGGCGGACTCGGGCGGCTAGACCGTGGCCGCGTACGCCCGCAGGAAGTCCCGTACCGCCGCGGCGCAGTAATGGTCGAGCTCGGCGGCCGACAGCGGCTCGTCGGAGCCGGTGAACATCGCCCGGTTCATCGGGACCCAGAGCGCCATCCCCGCCAGGTGCTCGGCGGCCGTGCGCGGGTCCGGCAGGCGCAGCGCGCCGCCCTCGGCCAGGACCGCCAGTTGCTTGGCGAGGGCGTCGAGCCCGCCGGAGAAGCTCTGCTCGTAATAGGCGCCCCCGAAGACGGGGAAGCGGGCCGCCTCGCCGATGAGCAGGCGGCGTAGTCGCAGCACCTCGGGTCGCATGATCGCCTGCACCAGGTTGCGGGTGACCGCCAGCAGGTCGCCCTCGATGTCGTCGCCGCCCGCGACCGGGGCGGCCGACGTCAGGCGCTGGACCGTCGGCTCCATCGCCGCCAGCAGGATCGCCTGGAACAGCTGCTCCTTGTCGCCGAAGTGCTGGTAGACCGTCTGTTTCGAGACGTGCGCCGCCGCGGCCACCACGTCCATGCTCGTGCCCTTGTAGCCGTGCTCCAGGAACGCGCTGGTGGCCGCGCTCATGATCTGGGCCCGCTTGCGCTCGGTGCGGCTCGACGTCTCGTCCATGTTCCGCAGAGTACTAGACAGTCCAGTTCCGCATCTAGTACCGTACCGTCTAGTTCTCCAGTACTGAACCGTCTAGTTTGAAAGTGAGCCAAGCCATGACCACCACCCGCACCACGACCTCGGCCGACGGCACGACCATCACCTATGACACCAAGGGCAGCGGCCCCGCGCTGGTCCTCGTCCCGGCCGTGCTCAGCACCCGCGCCTGGGACCCGCTCTACGCCGGCCTGCTCGACCTGCTCAGCGACGACTTCACGGTGATCCACTACGACCGCCGCGGCCGGGGCGACAGCGGCAACACCGCGCCGTACGCGGTCGAGAAGGAGATCCAGGACATCGCCGCGGTGATCAAGGACAACGGTGGCCGCGCGTACGCCTACGGCATCTCGTCCGGCGGAGCGCTCACCATCCGCGCGGCGAGCCAACTGCCGGAGATCGAGAAGGCCGTCGTCTACGACCCGCCGTTCATCGTCGACGACAGCCGCCCACCGCTCCCGGACGACTACGTCGAGCAGCTCGACCGGGCCGTGGCCGAGAACCGCCGCGGCGACGCCGTCGAGCTCCTGATGACGAGGGCGATCGGCGTCCCGGCCGACTGGGTCGCGGCGATGAAGGCCGACCCGAGCTGGGCCGCGATGGAGGCGGTCGCCCACACGATCTCCCACGACGGGCGGATCATGGGGACCACGATGTCCGGCCGCCCGCTCCCGACGGAGTGGAAGAGCATCACCACGCCGACCCTGGTGCTCAACGGCGGCAACAGCGAGCCCTTCCTGCACACCAGCGGCCGCCGGCTCGCCGACCTGCTGCCCAACGGCGAACACCAGGTCGTCCCCGACCAGAGCCACGACGTCGCGCCGGCCGCCGTCGCGCCGGTCCTGCGTGCGTACCTGAAGGGGTCCGTGCGGTAATTTCGTCCGGGTAATCCTGAGGAGGGGCAGACACTGTGGCGCAGGCAATCGAGTCGGACTGGGTGGCGCGGTTCGCCGACGAGGTGATCGCGGAGGCCGACAAGCGGGCGCCCGGCAAGCCGATCGTGTGCGCCAGCGGGCTGTCCCCCTCCGGGCCCGTGCACCTCGGCAACCAGCGCGAGCTGATGACGCCCCACCTCGTCGCCGACGAGATCCGGCGGCGGGGGCGGGCGGTGCGGCACATCCTGTCCTGGGACGACTTCGACCGGTTCCGCAAGGTGCCCGCCGGCGTCGACCCGTCCTGGGCCGAGCACATCGGCAAGCCGCTGACCGCCGTCCCGGCGCCGGCGGGCAGCGACTACGCGAACTGGGCCGAGCACTTCAAGGCGCCCCTGACCGAGGCGATGACCCGGCTCGGCATCGAGGTCACCCCGATCAGCCAGACGGCCATGTACACCTCCGGTGCGTACCGCGCGCAGATCCTGCACGCGATGGCGCAGCGGGCCAAGATCGACGAGGTGCTCGGCCGCTACCGCACGAAGAAGAAGCCGGCCAAGGAGATCACCAATCCCGACGAGGCCGCCGCGGCCGAGGGCTCCGGTGCCGCGAGCGAGGACGACGGCGGCACCGCGTCCGGCTACTACCCCTACAAGCCGTACTGCCAGGACTGTGGCAAGGACACCACGACCGTCACCGCGTACGACGACGCGACCACCGCTTTGACCTACACCTGCACGTGCGGCCACACCGAGACCGTCCTGCTGTCCGAGTACAACTACGGCAAGCTGGTCTGGAAGGTCGACTGGCCCATGCGCTGGGCCTTCGAGGGCGTGGTCTTCGAGCCCAGCGGCGTCGACCACAGCTCGCCCGGCTCCAGCTTCGTCGTCGGCAGCCAGCTCGTCCGTGAGGTCTTCCACGCCGAGCCGCCGATCGGGCCCATGTACGCCTTCGTCGGCATCAAGGGCATGGCCAAGATGAGCAGCTCCCGGGGCGGTGTGCCCACGGCGGCCGACGCTCTGGAGATCATGGAGCCGCCGCTGCTGCGCTGGCTGTACGCGCGCCGCCGGCCCAACCAGTCGTTCGACATCGCGTTCGACCAGGAGGTGCAGCGCCTCTACGACGAGTGGGACGGGCTGACCACCCGGGTCGAGAACGGCACCGCGAGCAGCGGCGACCTTGCCGCCTACGGCCGCTCGGCGAGCACCGCCGCCGGGCCGCTCCCGCTGACGCCGCGGCCGGTGCCCTACCGCACGCTGGCGTCCATCGTCGACATCACCACCGGCAACGACGACCAGACCCTGCGGATCCTGCGTGACCTGGACCCGGCCGACCCGGTCAAGGACCTCGACGAGACCCGGCCCCGGCTGGACTGCGCCGCCAACTGGGTGCGCACGCAGCTCACCCCGGACGAGCGCACCCGCGTGCGCGAGCAGCCCGACAGCGTGCTCCTCGACGGCCTCGACGACGACCAGCGCACCGCGCTGCGACTCCTCCGGGACGGCATCGACGACCACTGGTCGCTCGACGGGCTGACCACGCTCGTCTACGGCGTACCCAAGCAGATGCTCGGCCTGCCCGCCGACGTCAAGCCGACCCCGGAGCTCAAGGTCGCGCAGCGCTCGTTCTTCGCGCTGCTCTACCGCCTGCTGATCGGCAAGGAGACCGGCCCCCGGCTGCCCACTCTGCTGCTGGCCACCGGCGCCGACCGGGTCCGCCTGCTGCTCGGCGGGTAGGGCCTGTCCGGCCACCACCAGACGACACCTGGACTCCGTCTCGGCTCGCGTTGATCGGCCGGACAGGCCCTATAGGCTCGAAGCGGGGAGGGCAACCGCGCCGGCCGACCTGAGGAGGTCGTCCGATGAAGGGCAGCGTCACCCATTTCGAGATCCCGGCTGACGACGTCACGCGGGCCGAGCGTTTCTACCACGACGCGTTCGGGTGGAACATCCAGGACATGCCCGAGATGTCGTACGCGATGCTGGGCACCACGCCGAGCGGGCAGGACGGGCGTCCGACCGACCCGGGGGCGATCAACGGCGGGATGATGAAGCGCAGCGGCCTGTTCACGTCGCCGGTCGTCACGATCGACGTCGACGACATCGACGAGGCGCTCGCCACCGTGGAGAAGAACGGGGGCAAGACCCGGATGGGTCGCCAGGCCGTGGGCGACATGGGGTTCACGGGCTACTTCTCCGACACCGAAGGCAATCTGATTGGGCTCTGGCAGTCGGCGCGGTGAGGTGGCGGGGTGCGCGGGAATGCGCGGGAAAACGCTCCCAGAACCTCGTGTGTGCGTAGCGTTGTGCCAATAGTCACCGAGGGCTCCCAACGGGCCGCAAACCTCGCTTAACCTGCGCCCACGGTGGGAATGGTTACTGACTGGTCGTTCAGCGTTGAGCGCGTGGGAGGAACACCGGTGACAAAGTTCGTCTATGGCTTCGCGGAAGGGAACAAGGATCTTCGCGATCTGCTCGGAGGCAAGGGCGCCAACCTCGCGGAGATGACCAACATCGGGCTGCCGGTGCCACCCGGCTTCACCATCACGACGGAGGCGTGCCGGGCCTACCTGGACTCCGGGAGCCAGCCGGAGGGGCTGGCCGAGGAGATCGCCACCCATCTGGACGCGTTGGAGTCGGCGATGGGGCGCAAGCTGGGGGAGCCCGGCGACCCGTTGCTGGTCTCGGTGCGGTCCGGGGCCGCGTTCTCGATGCCCGGCATGATGGAGACCGTCCTCAACGTCGGCCTCAACGACGCCTCGGTCGACGGGCTGTCGCGGCAGGCGGGCGGCAACGACCGGTTCGCCTGGGACTCGTACCGGCGGCTGATCCAGATGTTCGGCAAGACCGTCTGCGACGTGCCGGGCGACGAGTTCGAACACGCGATCGACGGCGCCAAGCGCGCCAAGGGCACCGACAACGACCTCGACCTGGACGCCGGCGACCTGCGCGCCCTGGTCGACGAGTTCAAGCAGATCTTCGCGAAGCACACGGGCCGGGAGTTCCCGCAGGACCCGAAGGAGCAGCTCGACCTCGCGATCAAGGCCGTCTTCGAGTCGTGGAACGCGGACCGCGCGGTCCTCTACCGCCGCCAGGAGCGGATCCCGGCCGACCTGGGCACCGCGGTCAACGTGGTGGCGATGGTGTTCGGCAACCTCGGCTCCGACTCCGGCACCGGCGTCGCCTTCACCCGTGACCCGGCCTCCGGCGCGCAGGGCGTCTACGGCGACTACCTGGCCAACGCACAGGGCGAGGACGTCGTCGCCGGCATCCGCAACACCGTGCCGCTGCAGGACCTCGAGCGGCTCGACAAGGCGTCGTACGACGACCTGATGCGGATCATGGCCACGCTCGAGGAGCACTACAAGGACCTGTGCGACATCGAGTTCACCATCGAGCGCGGCAAGCTGTGGATGCTGCAGACCCGCGTCGGCAAGCGCACCGCCGCGGCCGCGTTCATCATCGCCGGCCAGCTCGTCGACGAGGGCGTCATCGACCTCGACGAGGCGCTGCACCGGGTCAACGGCGCGCAGCTCGCCCAGCTGATGTTCCCGCGGTTCGACCTGTCCGACGAGCCGGACCAGCTCTCCAAGGGCATCGGCGCCTCGCCGGGCGCGGCCGTCGGCAAGGCCGTGTTCGACGCGCAGACGGCCAAGGAGATGGCCGCCGGCGGCGACGACGTGATCCTGGTGCGGCGCGAGACCAACCCCGACGACCTGCCCGGGATGATCGCCGCGCAGGGCATCCTGACCTCCCGCGGCGGCAAGACCAGCCACGCGGCCGTGGTCGCCCGGGGTATGGGCAAGACCTGCGTGTGCGGCGCGGACGCGCTCGACGTCGACGTCCGGGGCCAGAAGTTCACCGTCGGCGGGCAGACCGTCGAGCAGGGCGACGTGATCTCGATCGACGGGACCACCGGCAAGATCTACCTCGGCGAGGTGCCGGTGCAGCCGTCCGAGGTGGTGCGTTACTTCGAGGGCACGCTCGACCCGGGGCAGACCGACAACGCGCTGGTCAAGGCCGTACACCGGATCATGTCGCACGCCGACGCGAAGCGTCGCCTCCTGGTGCGGGCCAACAGCGACACCGGCACCGACTCGGCCCGGGCACGGCGGTTCGGCGCGCAGGGCATCGGGCTGTGCCGCACCGAGCACATGTTCCTCGGCGACCGCCGCGAGCTGGTCGAGCGGCTGATCTTGGCGCAGACGCCGGAGGAGCGGGAGGCCGCGCTGGCCGAGCTGCTGCCGCTGCAGCGCGACGACTTCGTGGAGATCTTCCGCGAGATGGACGGCCTGCCGGTGACGATCCGGCTGATCGACCCGCCGCTGCACGAGTTCCTGCCCTCCCTGGAGGAGCTGGCCGTGCACGTCGCGGTCGCGCACGAGCGGGGCGAGGACGCCGGCCGCGACGAGAAGCTGCTCGCCGCGGTGCGCCGGATGCACGAGGAGAACCCGATGCTGGGCCTGCGCGGTGTCCGGCTCGGGCTGGTCATCCCGGGCCTGTTCGCGATGCAGGTGCGCGCGATCGTCGAGGCGGCCGTCCAGCGGGCGCGCGACGGCGGCTCGCCCAGGCCCGAGATCATGGTGCCGCTGGTCGGCGCCGTGCAGGAGCTGGAGACGGTACGCACGGAGGCCGAGCGGATCATCGCCGAGGTGGTCGGCGACAGCGACGTCGAGGTGCTGGTCGGCACGATGATCGAGGTGCCGCGGGCCGCGCTGACCGCCGGCCAGATCGCCGAGGCGGCGCAGTTCTTCTCGTTCGGCACCAACGACCTGACCCAGATGGCCTGGGGCTTCAGCCGCGACGACGTCGAGGGCGCGTTCTTCTGGCGCTATCTCGAGCTGGGCATCTTCGGCATCTCGCCGTTCGAGTCGATCGACCGGGACGGGGTCGGCCGCTTGATCCGGATCGCGGTCGACGAGGGCCGGTCCGCCCGCTCGGACCTCAAGCTCGGTGTCTGCGGCGAGCACGGCGGCGACCCCGACTCCGTGCACTTCTTCCACGAGGTCGGGCTCGACTACGTGTCCTGCTCACCGTTCCGGGTGCCGATCGCCCGGCTGGAGGCCGGCCGCGCCGCGGTCGAGTCGCAGGGCTCGGACAGCCGGTAGCGGCGTCGGGGAGGGGCCCCATCCCGGC